>NZ_LGQU01000081.1:0-51498 GCF_003115935.1 Azospirillum sp. TSH20 | reverse complement strand
AGGAGATGTGGCGGGCCTTGTCCCGCCACGCCGACTTTTTCGGCACGCTGGACTTCATGCATGACGCGCAGGAGCTTTGGGCTTTCTGCGCGCCGCACCGGCCGACCATCCTGACCGGCCTGCCGCTGGGCAGTTGGGCGCCGGAGCAGAAGAAGCGCTGGGTTGCCCGCATGCTGGGGGCCGAGGTGCCGGTCATCACCTGCATGGCCCGCGACAAGGCCCGCTACGCCAGTCCCGGCGCCATCCTGGTCGATGACCGCGAGAAGGCCCGCGATCCGTGGGAGGCGGCCGGTGGCCGATTCATCCTCCACCGCAATGCGGCGGACAGCATCGCCGAATTGGCGAAGCTGGGATTCTGAACATGACCAAGGGGCGGCACTTGCGCGCCGCCCCCATTTCAACAAACCCGTTTACTCGGCAGCCGCCGCCTTGGTCTCGCGGCTGGTCCTCCACAGCGACACCACCACGCCGCCGGCGATCAGGGCAAAGGTGACGCCAAGCGCGATCAGCGGGTCGGGCTTGCCGAAGACTTGCGTGTAGAAAATCTTGCCGCCGATGAACACCAGCACCAGCGCCAACGCGTATTTCAGATAGCGGAAGCGGTGGACCATCGCCGCCAGGGCAAAGTACAGCGCGCGCAGGCCCAGGATGGCGAAGATGTTGCTGGTGTAGACCAGATACGGGTCGGTGGTGATGGCGAAGATCGCCGGCACGCTGTCGACCGCGAAGACCAGATCGGCCAGCTCCACCATGATCAGCGCCAGCAGCAACGGGGTGGCCGTCCAGCGCATCACGCCGCTGTCGCCCACCGGCTGCTTGACGATGAAGTGGTGGCCGTGGAAGCGGTCGGTAACGCGGATGCGACGCTTCAGGAACCGCAGGATGGCATTCTCGCCGATGTCGGTTTCCTCGTCCTTCGCGAACAGCATCTTGATGCCGGTCAGCAGCAGGAAGGCACCGAAGACGTAGAGGATCCAGTGGAATTCCGACACCAGAGCGGCGCCGGCGCCGATCATCAGGCCACGCAGCACGATGACGCCCAGGATGCCCCAGAACAGCACGCGGTGCTGCAACTCGCGGGGCACGGCGAAATAACTGAAGATCAGCGATATGACGAAGACATTGTCCAGTGACAGGCTCTTCTCGACGAAGAAGCCCGTGTAGTACTGCAACCCGGCCTCGCCGCCCATCGACCACCAGACCCAGCCGCCGAACAGCAAGGCGACCGCGATGTAGAAGGCGGAAAGCTTCAGGCTTTCACCGACGCCGATGACATGGTCGCGCCGGTTGAGAACGCCCAAGTCCAGAACCAGAAGCGTCAGGACAATCCCAACGAAAACGAGCCAAATCCAAACCGGTTTTCCCAGAAATTCCAGGAAAATCGTTGCAAACAAACCGTCCATCGCAAAACCCACTTGATGACGCTGCGTGAGCGGTGAGATCAAGCGGTTCCGACATCACGACCGACGCCTCGGCCGTCAGAGGGGCCCGGACCCGAACTTCCTCGCAGATGGTGTCACCGCGCCGCAGGTCAAGATGGCGGCAAACAGCGACAAGGCGGCGAAAGCAAAAACATCGCACGGCGTCTTCCCCTGGCCTTTGCGAGTCGCACCGCCGGCAGCGTCGGAATGCCGGCCGCACTGCGGAAAACTGCGGCTGGATGGGCGGGAATGGCATCGGGACTCGGCGCTTGATGCAATGCCGCCACAGATGGCGAAGAAATGACCGGCAAGAAAAACACCGATGGTTGCCCAATCTGTGTTCGCTCTTGTGCGGATGGTGCCGTTCTGCCAATAACTCCGAAAAACCGAAACCAAACCGAACAAATGGAGTTTTGCATGAACCAGGCCGAGCTGATCGAAACCGTCGCCACCAACGCCGGCATCAAGAAGGCCGACGCGGCCAAGGTCGTTCAGGCTGTGTTCGAGGGCATCTCCGGCGCGCTGGGCCGCGGCGAAGATGTGCGGCTGGCCGGTTTCGGCATCTTCGAGGTGGCCGAGCGCGCCGCCCGTGAAGGCCGCAACCCGCGCACCGGCGAAGTCGTGGCGATCGCCGCTTCCAAGGCTCCGAAGTTCAAGCCGGCCAAGCAGCTGCGCGATCTGGTGAACGGCTGATCCACCCGCAACCACGTCCCAGGGGGAGCGCAGCCATGTCCATCGATCAAACCGAATTGCAATCGCTGACCGCCAAGGTCGTCGCCGCCTATGTCGGCAACAACTCGGTGCCGGTTCAGGATCTGCCCACGCTGATCAACAGCGTCCAGGTGGCCTTCCGCAATCTGGGCGACGACAAGCCGGCCCCGGCCAAGGCCGAACTGGTTCCGGCGGTCGCGATCAAGAAGTCGGTCACGCCGGAATTCATCGTCTGCCTGGAAGACGGGAAGAAGCTGAAGATGCTGAAGCGGCATCTGAAGACCGTCTATGACATGACGCCGGACGAATATCGCGCCAAGTGGGGCCTGCCGCCGGAATACCCGATGGTCGCCCCGAATTACGCCAAGGCGCGTTCAGAAATGGCGACCAAGCTCGGGCTTGGCCGCAAGCGTGCTGCGGCCGAATAACGGCTTACGCCCACCGCTGTCGAGAGAGGCGCGTCCCCAAGGGCGCGCCTTTTTCTTTTTCCGCCCCCCTAATCACCGGTCTGCCCAGGGCGCCATCCCGCGGGCTACCCCGTTCCCGTTTAACGGCCTATGACCAATGTTCAGGTAGCGAAGCGCCTCGGCCTTCCCATCTAGGGTTCCGGTAGGGTTCATGGGCCGTGTGCGGTCCTATCACCTTCCTTGCCGCAGAGGCATAGTCGCCTCCCGCTATGTCGGTTGACCGGTGGCCGACCTGCCGCCGATCCACTTCGCGGCTGCGGCCTGTCGGTGGCATCTAAAGGGCGGCCCGCCCGGAACGATGCCGACCGATCGGAAGGGTGACACCCGCCCGAAAGGCACCTTGCCGAAGGTCTTGGGTCATAGGATTGCCTCCTCCCCCAGACTGCCGGTGCGGGTGGAAGAAGAGCTTGGGTATACGCCGAAAAACACCCGGAACACGCCCTTTACAGGGTTGATCCGCCGCATTTCCGCGGCCACATTAACATTGTCGAAAGGACGCAGTTCCTTGAGACACCGGGCAAAATAGAACCCCACAACAAACCAGAACCAGCCAGAGCCGAAGCGACGGACGATATTCCTGCGTCCGCCGATGGACAATCGCCTCTAAGGCGACCCCGCCATGGGCCCCGACATGGGCCGGCCTTCGAAAATCGGCCGTCCCAGGAAGCGTTGGAGAGGAGGCATTCGCGTGCTGAAGAAACTGCTGACCGGTGAAAACGCCAGCCTGACCCGCTACATCGAGGAGTCCAAGCGCTTCCCCATCCTTGCGCCGGACGTCGAACGCGACCTCGCCATCGCCTGGCGGGAGCGCGGAAGCCCGCAGGCCCTGGAACAACTCGTGGGCAGCCACCTTCGCCTCGTCATCAAGATCGCCCGCGGCTTCGGCGGTTACGGCCTGCCGCTGGTCGATCTGGTCGCCGAAGGCAATGTCGGCCTGATGCAGGCGGCCCAGAAATTCGATCCGCAGCGCGGTTTCCGCTTCGCCACCTACGCGACCTGGTGGATCCGCGCCGCGATCCAGGAATACATTCTGCACAGCTGGTCGCTGGTGAAAATGGGCACCACCGCCGCGCAGAAGAAGCTGTTCTTCAATCTGCGCCGCCTGAAAAGCCAGATGGCCGAGTTGGAACAGGGTGACCTGTCGCCGGAGACCGTGGCCACCATCGCCGCCGAACTGGATGTTCCGGAGACCGAGGTGGTGGAAATGAACCGCCGTCTGGCCGCCAACGACAGCTCCCTCGACGCCACCCTGTCGACCGACGGCGAGACCAACTGGCTGGAACTGCTGGCCGACGACCGCCCCACCCAGGACACCATGCTGGCCGATGCCGATGAACTGGCGCTGCGCCGCCGGCTGGTCGGGCAGGCGCTGGACCGGCTGGATGCCCGTGAACGCCGCATCCTGTTCGAACGCCGCCTGAAGGACGATCCGTCCACGCTGGAAGCGCTGAGCCAGCAGTTCTCGGTTTCGCGCGAACGGGTACGCCAGATCGAGGTGCGAGCCTTCGAAAAGCTCCAGAAGGCCGTGCTCAGCGCCGCGCAGGCCCTGCGTCGTCCGGCCACGCCAATGGTGGCCTGACCCATCCGATTACCCCGTCCGGCGGACGCGATGCCGGACGGGGATCTTGCGGAGCCGGCCAGCCGGCCGGCCACCGCATCGTTGCCGCGGGCATTCAGCCCGCCAGTTGCCTCCAGACCTGTCACCTTCACGCCGGCGGCGCCCTTGGCCCGCCGGCATTTTCTTGCGCGGACAGGCTATCGCCGAGTCTCAGTCGGTTGTCATATATTGCGCTTATTGCTGCTTCTGGATGTTGTGCGACAAAGTGACCGGTTCAAAGATGCGAATGCTTGCGCATGATGTGCGGCTCGCGGGAAAGATTGCATTTTCTCCAATACTTAGTACGCTAGTTATATCTCAAATGGGAGAGGGGCTCCATGTCGCACGCTGCCCAGACTCAATCGATCATTGACCGCATCACCTTCCTGCGCATCGACGAGGCGACGAAGGCGACGCTGCGGGAGTTCCAGCCCTATCTGGCGCAGCGCATCGATCAGATTCTCGAAGAATTCTACGCCTATCTGCGTTCGGTGCCGCAGGTGGCGCCGATGCTGGTCAATCCAGCAGTGACCGGTCGGGCGCGCGATCTGCAGAAGCAGCACTGGCTGCGCAACGTCTTCACCGGCACCTTCGATGATGCCTATGTCAGCCAGGTTCTGAAGATCGGTCAGACCCACCAGCGCATCGGGCTTGAACCGCGCTGGTATACCGGGGCCTACTGCTTCACCCTGAACAAGCTGATCGAACTGGCTGCCCAGATCCACCGCAAGAAGCCTGAAAAGCTGTCGCAGCTCCTCCAGGCCATCAACAAGGCGGTGTTCCTGGACATGGACCTCGCCACGTCGGTCTATATCGATCTGAACACCGCGGCGATCATCGCGCGGGAGTTGGGCAGCACCGCCGACAGCTTCGAGCGCGAGGTGAAGGGCGTGGTTCAGGCGGTGGCAAGCGCCGCCCAGCAGCTCCAGGGCACCGCCCAAGCGATGAGCCGCACCGCTGAAACGACGAGCGAGCAGTCGACCCAGGTTGCCGCCGCAGCGGAAGAAGCGTCCGTCAACATCCAGACGGTCGCCGCAGCGGCGGAGGAGCTGACCGCCTCCATCGGCGAAATCAGCCATCAGGTGACCCAGTCGGCCGCCATCGCAAATGCCGCGATGACGGAGGCCGAACGAACCAATGCCACCGTGCAGGGGCTTGCCGATGCCGCCAGCCGCATCGGTCAGGTGGTGAAGCTGATCCATGACATCGCCAGCCAGACCAACCTGCTGGCTTTGAACGCCACCATCGAGGCCGCCCGCGCCGGAGAGGCCGGCAAGGGCTTCGCGGTTGTGGCGAGCGAGGTGAAGAGCCTCGCCAACCAGACCGCCAAGGCGACGGAAGAGATCAACTCGCAGATCGGGGCCGTCCAGGGTGCGACCCAGGAGGCGGTCGGCGCCATCCGCTCCATCTCCGGCACCATCGCCCGCATCAACGAGATCTCCACCTCCATCGCCACCGCCATGGAGGAACAGGGCGCCGCCACGACCGAGATCGCCCGCAACGTCCAGCAGGCCTCGATCGGTACCCGCGAAGTCAGCGAGACCATCGTCGCGGTAAACGCGTCCGCCAACAACGCCGGCGAAGAGGCCCGTGAAGTGCTGGAGGCGACCAACGAGCTGTCTCGCCAGTCCAACACCTTGCGGACAGAGGTCGAACGCTTCCTTGCCCGCGTCCGCGCCGGCTGATCCGATCCCCAGGTTTGGAAATGAAAAAGGCGCGTTCCGCGGAACGCGCCTTTTTCATATGGATGTCTTCAACTGTCCAATCCGCCTGGACAGAGCGGCTCACGGCATCGTGCGAACAACCAGATGGCTGACCTGAATATTCTCGGCCTGAGCGGCGCGGCGAACATCGTCGGCGCTGCGCCAATGGCTGCGACCTCCCAGGCTGGTGAGAACACCGCCCCGCATCGCCACGAACAGACCCGTACGCCCCAGATTGACAATTCTCATCATGATTTCACCCCCGCCCGGTCTCGTGCATTTTAGAGAATTTATTTAGATTCTTTCTCTGGAAGAGTTGCCTCTCTGTCTAAAAGAAGTATCAGCACATATCCGCTCGCGTCAATAAGACTTCCGTCACTCAACCCACTGACGAGTTCATAAGTCGACCTTCACTTAGACCCCCTGCTTTCATCCCGCCACCATCCCCAATAGATTTACTCTTGCTTTATTGAAAATTTTATATACTTTTGCTATACCTGCGGGATGGCTCCGCCTGCCCAAAAGCCTTATCCCGACAGCGCCACGTGGGAACGACCGCGTGCCGTGTAGGGTTGTCACCGAAAGCCGCTGTCCAATCGACGGCATGCAGCGGGGAAGAACCTGCGAGGCATCGGCAACATGGCAACTGCACACCGCCGCACCGGCTCCTACGGCACGGCCAATAACGACAGCCTCGGCGCCGATTCGGACGATTGCGACGGCAAACACGCCATTCTGGCGCTGCCAGTGACGATCCGTCCGGCGAGGCAGGAGGATTTGCCGACCCTGGAGTGGTTCGGCCAGCACACCCCCCATCGCGAGATCATAACGGGTGCCTTCCGTCTGCAGGAACGCGGCGACGGCTCCATGTTGCTGGCCGATGTCAACGGCTTCCCGGCCGGCCAAATCTGCATCGATTTCCTGCGCAAGCGGCCGAGTGGCCGGGCCACGCTGTGGGCTCTGCGAGTGTTCCAGCCCTTCCGCGGACTGGGCATCGGCGGCCGGCTGGTGCGGGCGGCCGAGCGGGTCGTGATCCAGCGCGCCGTCCCCTACGCCGAACTGGGCGTCGACCGCGACAATGCCGGCGTCCTGCCCTTCTATGAACGGCTGGGATACGAACATTGTGGCCGGGAGCGCGGCCAGTTCCTCTACCATACGCCCGAAGGACGTCTGGTCCGCGTCGCCATCGACCAATGGCTTCTGCACAAGCGGCTGGGTGACGGCGCAGAGTCCGCCACCGCAGGTCCCGAAATCGGTCGTTGCCTGCGACTGGCGGGGGACTGACCGCTATTCCGCCGCCAGCGCCGCGCCGACCGGAAGGGGCACCAGTCGGGCCGCCCGCCTGCGCGGCAGGAAGATGCGGGCGCCATCCAGAATGTTGCCCAGTTCGCCCATCGCATCGACCGCCATGCACAGCGCCACCGGCGGAAGCCAGCGGTCGAACAGTTGCGCCGCCACCTCCGCATCGCCGCCCTGGACCGCAGCCAGGGAATCCAGCAGGGCCGCCTCGTCGGCGCTGATGCGGCTGCAGGCCGGACAGCGGATTTCCGGCTTGCGGGCACCCGCCACCGCGAAGGTCCCGAGCAGCGCGAACAGCGGCAGCAGCGCCGTGTTCGGCACGCCGGCCACGTTCAGCCCGATGCGCATCGACGCCATCGCCCCGGCGGTGCCGGCGCGGAACCATTGGCGGACGCCGGTCAACAGCGCCCGTTCGGCCGTCGTCAGGTCCGTCACAGTCCAGGGCGACGGCCGCCCCTCTTCGATCGTCCCGCACATGCCGCAGCTCCTTCATCCGGTTGCAGGACCATCCTAACGCCTCTCTATTCTAATTGCGAGTCATTCTTATTTGCGGCCGTGCCTGTGACAAAAATCGGGCGCCCGTGACACCCGGAATGCCGGAAAGGTCGCGTTAACGAACCGCGGCAATCCTGAACCGACTCGCAGTACAGGGGGATCGGTGGGGATGATTCGGACACTACGGGGAGCTGTTTTCGGACTGGTCACGGTGATCGGAATTGCTGTTGCGGCGGGCTTGACGGTGGCCCATCCGGCAGCGGCCCAGATCGTTCTGAAGTCCGCCTATGGGGAAGCGTCGCTGGCCGGCCCGGCCAAGGCGCGCGGCGCGGTGGTGTGGAGCCACGGCCGTTCGGTGGACTCCGAGGATTCGGAAGCGCCCACCCCGCTCTACATGAAGGCGCTGCGCGACGCCGGCTGGGACGTCTACCGGCTGGACCGCATGCGCGTCAGCGACACGCTGCCCAACAGCTCCCGCGCGCTCGCCAGCTATTCGGAAGCGCTGAAGGCCAAGGGCTATCGCCGGGTCACCCTGACCGGTCAATCCTTCGGCGCCTTCATCTCGCTGATCGCCGCCGGTCAGACCAACGCCATCGACGCCGTCGTCGCCACCGCCCCCGCCGCCTTCGGCAACTTCACCGAGGCCTTCGACAGCTACCGCGAGAACGCCGCCCAGCTCTGGCCGATCCTGCGCGAGGTTCGCCGGGCGCGGGTGATGATGTTCTTCTTCCACGGCGATGATTTCGATCCGGGCGGGCGCGCCGAGCCGGCCCGCAACATCCTGACACAGCGCGGGCTGAGCAGCCTGATCGTCGACCAGCCGTCGCTGCTGACCGGCCATGGCGCCGCCAACACAGGCCTGTTCGTCCGCCGCTTCGGCGCCTGCATCGTCCGCTTCGCCGAGGCTCCGCCGACCCCGAACGATCCTCCCTGCGACGAATCCTGGGGCCGCAGCCCCAGCGCGGAACTGCTGCAGGCGGCCCTGCCCGCCAACGCGTCGGGTTCCGCCAAGGGCAACGACGCGACCGCGGCACTCCGTCCCTACATCGGCATGTGGTACGGCAGCTACATCAATGGCCGCGAGGTCGCACTGTCGGTGGAAAAGGCGGAGGGCGACGCCGTCTATGCCGATTATGTGCTCGGCGCCGGCATGGAAGCCGACCAGCCCTTCGAACGGGTGCGCCGCAAGGGCCGGATCGAGAATGGCGAACTGGTCTTCGACGAGAAGGGCCGCAACATCCTGCGCTACCGCCTGCGCCCTGACGGCCGCGTTGCCGCGAGCTGGCTGGACAAGGACGGCCACGGCCGGCTCGACACCGTGCTGCGCCGGGTGAACTGACGTACAGGGCGGCGGGCGATCAGCCCACCGCCCTCTCCTCCTTAGCCCTCTGCCAGGAAATTGCGGACGATGGCGATCTGCTCGTCCGTCATCAGGGACGGGGCGTGGCCGGTGTTGGGGAATTCCACCACCCGCACCAGACCGGACGCCCCCGGCCCACGCTCCGCCATCCGCTCCGCCGTATCGGTGCTCAACAGGTCCGAATCCGCGCCGCGCAGGACCAGCACCGGGCAACGCACGCGATCCCACAACGCCCACAGATCGACGTCGGCGATGGGCGCGGTCTTGAACGCCTCCCCGATGGCGGGATCATAGGCAAGGCGGAAGCGGCCGTCGGGCATCGGGCGGGTGCTGTGCTCCGCCATATGGCGCCAACATTCGTCGCTGATCGTGCCGAAGCCCATAAGGACGAAGCGCAGGTAGGATTCCAGCGCCGGCAGGTCCTCGAACACCGGGTCCTTGCCGACATAATCGGCGATCCGCTGCAATCCGGCCTGAGCGATGAAGGGACCGACGTCGTTGATGACCATGCGGCGGATCGGGCTGTTGGCCTGCGCCGCCAGCGTCATGCCGATCAGACCGCCCATCGAGGTGCCGACCCAGTCGACCGTCTCCACCCCCATACGGGCGATCAGCGCCACCATGTCGGCGCAATATTGCGGATAGCCGTAGAGCGCCGGCACCGGCAGCCAGTCGCTGCGCCCGCGCCCGACCACATCCGGGCAGGCAACCCGCCAGCCGTCGGCCAGAGCCAGCGCCAACCGGTCGAAGTCCCGACCGTTGCGGGTCAGCCCATGCACGCACACGGCCGTCCGCGCGGCATCGTCACGCCCCCACTGGGTGTAGGCGATCTTGTGAAACCCGGCGGCGCTGAGGCCGAGGACGTTGCGTTCGGACATCGGCACGGGCGGGCACTCCTGTTCGGATTTGACTTCCCGATTCAACGGGGCTCATCCCTTTTTCGGCGATTTGGCGCCGCGTGGCAACTCCGCCTCCGCATCGCGCCCTGCGGCAGCGCGGATGGCGGGCAGCGCCGGCGACGGTTCCGCCACCGATCGGTCGAAGGGGTGCCGGGTATCGTCGTAAATGCGGCGGATGACACGGACATAGTTGCGTGTCTCCGCATAGGGCGGAATTCCCTTGTAGCGGTCGACCGCCCGTTCGCCGGCATTGTAGCCGGCCAGCGCCAGCGTCACGTCGCCCTGGAAATAGGCCAGCAGCCAGCGCAGATACTTCACCCCGCCGGTGATGTTTTGCTTGGGATCGAAGACGTCGCCGACGCCGAAGCGGTCGGCCGTGTCGGGGATCAGTTGCATCAGGCCGGCAGCGTCCTTCGGCGACACCGCATCGGTGCGGAAGGCGCTTTCCGCCTGGATCACCGCCAGCACCAGCGCGGGGTCGATGCCGTATTTCGGCGCGATCGAGTTGACCAGCGCCACCACCTCCGCCGGCGGAGGACCGATCTCGCGCACCGGGCCGCCACCGGGACGGCACCAGGGACGGATGCGCCCCATGCGGCCGGGAACGTAATTGACCAGCCGCCGCGCCTCCGGATGCCCGCGCGAGGCGGCGGCGCGCAGCCATGCCGTGCCGAGCCGCCGGTCCTTGCGCACGCCTTTTCCGAACAGATAACGACGAGCCAGCCGGAAGGCGGCATTGGCGTCGCCCTGCTCGGCCAGCTCGCAATCGGTGGATTTGGTCTTGAGCGAGGGCGGGGGCAATTCGGCCACAGCGTCCGGCTTCGCTGCGGATTTGGCTTCCGCCGCCGTAGCGATGGGTGCCGACGCGATACCGGCGCCCCACAGCACCAGCGCAATCAACGGCACCATCACGACACGACGAACCAGCAAACCTCGACCCTCCTGCTTTCCCGCGTCATCCCACGGGAAGCGGAAGTATGGTGTTGCAACCTGCCGACGACAAGGGCTGGTCAAGGTCCCCGGCGGCGGCGACCCTGCTTCTTCGGAGCACCTTCGGGAATGCCGCGGCCTTGGCGCGCACTGCTGATGCCGATGCTGCCGGGGGTCTCCAGCCCCAGATCCATCGCCTCCAGCCGACGCAGCTCGTCGCGCAGGCGGGCAGCCTCTTCGAATTCCAGATCGGCAGCGGCGGCGCGCATGCGCTTTTCCAGATCGGCGATGACGTTCTTGAGGTTGTGCCCGACCAGCTCGTTCGAATTCAGGCCGGTCTTCACCGTCACATGGTCCCCGCGCTCGAACACGCTTTCCAAAATGTCGCCGATGGCCTTCTTCACCGATTCCGGCGTGATGCCGTGTTCCAGGTTGTAGGCCATCTGCTTTTCACGGCGGCGCGCCGTCTCGTCGATGGCGTACTTCATGCTGTCGGTGATTTTGTCAGCATACAGGATCGCCCGGCCATCGACGTTGCGCGCCGCACGGCCGATGGTCTGGATCAGCGAGGTCTTGCTGCGCAGATAGCCTTCCTTGTCGGCGTCCAGAATCGCCACCAGCGCGCATTCCGGGATGTCCAACCCCTCGCGCAGCAGGTTGATGCCGACCAGCACGTCATAGGCGCCCAGCCGCAAATCGCGGATGATCTCGATGCGCTCCAGCGTCTCCACGTCGGAGTGGATGTAGCGCACGCGCAATCCCGCCTCGTGCATGTACTCGGTCAGCGCCTCGGCCATCTTCTTGGTCAGGGTGGTGACCAGCACGCGATAGCCCTTGGCGACCACCTCCTTGCATTCGCCGATCAGGTCGTCGACCTGGGTCTCGGTCGGACGGACGATAACCGGCGGGTCGATCAGGCCGGTCGGGCGGACCAGCTGCTCGGTGAAGACGCCGCCGGTGCGCTCCAGCTCCCACGGGCCGGGGGTGGCGGAGACGAAGACCGTCTGCGGCCGCATCCCCTCCCATTCCTCGAACTTCAGCGGCCGGTTGTCCTTGGCGCTGGGCAAGCGGAAGCCGTAATCGGACAGCGTCGATTTCCGCACCAAGTCGCCGCGATACATGCCGCCGATCTGCGGCACCATGACGTGGCTCTCGTCAACGATCAGCAGAGCGTCGCCCGGCAGATACTCGAACAGGGTCGGCGGCGGATCACCCGCTGCGCGGCCGGTCAGGTAGCGGGAATAATTCTCGATGCCAGCGCAGGACCCGGTTGCCGCCATCATCTCGATGTCGAAGGTGGTGCGCTGTTCCAGCCGCTGGGCTTCCAGCAGCTTGCCCTCGGCGGCGAACTCCTCCAGCCGATCCTTCAGGTCCTTCTTGATCTGGTTGATCGCCTGATTCAGCGTCGGCTTCGGCGTCACATAGTGGCTGTTCGGATAGACGCGCACGGCCTCCAGCGCCGCCAGCTTCTCGCCGGTCAGCGGGTCGATCTCGTGGATGCCCTCGATCTCGTCGCCGAACAGCGAAATGCGCCACGCCCGGTCTTCCATGTGGGCCGGAAACAGCTCAACCGTGTCGCCGCGCACGCGGAACAGGCCCCGGCCGAAGGCGGCGTCGTTGCGCTTGTACTGAAGCTCGGTCAGCTTGCGCAGCAACTCCGGCTGGGCGATCACCTCGCCCTTGCGCAGGTCCACCGTCATCTCCGAATAGGTCTCGACCGAGCCGATACCGTAGATGCAGGACACCGACGCGACGATGATGACGTCGTCCCGCTCCAGCAGAGCCCGCGTCGCCGAGTGGCGCATGCGGTCGATCTGCTCGTTGATCGAGGATTCCTTCTCGATATAGGTGTCGGTGCGCGGGACGTAGGCTTCCGGCTGATAATAGTCGTAGTAGGAGACGAAGTACTCCACCGCATTGTTCGGGAAGAATGACTTCATCTCGCCATACAGCTGCGCCGCCAGCGTCTTGTTGGGCGCTAAAATCAGCGTCGGACGCTGCACCGTCTGGATGACATGCGCCATGGTGAAGGTCTTGCCCGACCCGGTGACGCCCAGCAGCACCTGATCCTTTTCGCCCTGCCGCAGCCCGGCAGTCAGCTCCTCAATCGCATTCGGCTGGTCGCCCGCGGGTTCGAATTCCGACGAAATGACGAACTGCTTTCCGGCTTCCAGCTTCGCGAGCGGCCGGGCGGGAATGGCGGACAGAACAGGACTTGCCATGGGGCGGCGATCCGATCAGAGGAGGGGTACGGAACGGGAACCGATTATATGGCCGCAACGCCCCCGTCTGTCGAGCGCAGGCTGAGCGGCACTGCGCCCCGCGCATGCGAGACGCAGCGCCGACCCGGAACCGCCTTACTGTGGTCCCAGCGCCTTCGGGTTCGATATCCCCAGACGCGCCTGGACGATGGCTTCCAGCGAATCCATCAGCACGTCCTGGCCCTCCTGGTCGAAGTCACCGGCGGCGATCTCGATGCACAGTCGGTGCTGGAGCGCCTCCACCCGCTTGCGCAGGTCGTCGCCGGACAGGGCGTCGTCGGCGTCCTCGCCATAGAGCAGGGCGAGGGCCGCCAGCATCGATTGGCCGGCGGTGTCCAACCCCTTCAACTCGCGCTCGGCAATCTCTAGCGCATTGGCGACCATCAGCGCGGCGAAGCGCGCTTCCGGCGCCACATGGGGAAGCACATCGGCACGGAAGGTGGAGGCGGCGATCTGCAGCAGACCGCGGGCGTCGGGATTGGCGCGCATCAGGCCACCTTCTCCACCGCACCGGACACCATGCCGCCGATGGCGCGGAGATGGCGCAGCATGTCCATCTCGATCTCAGGCAGCATTCGCCCGGTCAGCGCCAGTTCCAGCGACGGCTCGTCGCCGGAGCTGTGGCGCAGCCCCTGCTCCACCGCGATGGCCGCCCAGCGCAGGTAGGCCGCCGTCTCCCAATAGGCGACACGCGCCGGATCGACGCGGCGGCCGGAGGTCTCCTCATAGCCGGCGTAGAAGTCCGCACGGTCGGCGATGCCGCCCGCTTCGCGATCGGGCCGGCGGAACCGCCAGGAGCGGGCGCAGAACCAGCCCAGATCTTCCATTGGGTCGCTGAATCCGGCGAACTCCCAATCCAGGATCGCGGTCAGCGCCCCGTCCTTGACCAGATAGTTGCCGGTGCGGAAGTCGCGATGGCACAGCACCACCGCACCCGGCAACGGAGCATTGACCTCCATCCAGCGCAGGCCCCAGGCGATCACCGGATCGCGGCGTCCAAGGTCGCCGAACCAGCGGCGATACTGAGAGAGCGTCTCCTGCGCCGGGCATTCCGGCGCCTCGCCCAGCCTCTCCAGCCCCTCGGTCTCCGGGGCGATCCGGTGCAACAGGCCGAGTTGCCGGCCAAGCTCTCGCGCCAGTTCCGGTTGGGCCGCTTCCGACCGCGTCACCGCATGGCCGGCGCCCAGCCCATCGGCGCGGCGCATGATGTAGAAGTCATGGCCCAGCACGGCGGGATCGTCGCAGGCGAACAGCGGTTCCGGCGCCATCACCCCGCCGGCGAAGGCGGCGCGCAGCACCACGAACTCCCGCAGCTTGCCGATGCTGGCCGAAATACGCCCGCCGCCCTCGGCCCGCAGCACGCAGGCATGCCGGCCGGCAAGCGGCCCGCCATCGATGTCCAGAGTCACCGCAAGGTTCAGAGAGATCGCGCCACCGCCGAGCCGTCCATCCTCAGTCACCACGACGCGGGATGCGCCGACCTGTGTGGCCAGCCAGCTTTCCAGTCGAGTCCGATTGTCGCCCGACAGCAGCGATGGCGGAGACTGATCGGACGCTTTGACGACGTGCATGGCGTTCTCCCTCCAGAGGTTGCTTGGCGCGTTGGTTCGCGCGTCTTTGTCGATTTCAGCCGCCGATGGTAGGCACGAAGCGCTGTTGCCGACAAGTTTCACCTTGGTGGGAAAAGCGACTCCACCCCCAAAAAAGTCGGCCCCTCCCCCGCCCTTGCAGGCGGGAAAGGGGCCGTTGGCGGTCAGGCTCTTGAATCCGTCAGATCAGATCGTCCGCGGCGCGGTTCCGGTTACGGTTCCTAATGCCTTGGCGAACAGCTTGGCGTCGAAGCGCTTGATTTCGTCGAGCAACCGGGTCTTCAGAGTCACGTTGGCCAGCGCCTCCAGCGTCACCGCCATCACGCCGCCATCGATGTCGCGATAATGTGCCGAATAGAGGATGCTGTTCCTCAACCGGGTCCCGATGATCTTGCTGTTGATGTTGGCGATAGAAAAAGCCTGGGTAAGCGCGAAGTCTGCATTGACCACCAGACCGCGTTTCTGAACGTCCCGGCTCAAACTGCCCAATGGTCCGACCTGAATCGGACGAATCTTGCACAGCCACTTCAATGTGTAGCTGGCAATCTTGTAGCGGTCGATGCGCTCCATGCCATGGAAATCTTTAATGCGCCGAACATCAATGAAGTAACTTTCCATTGCACTCAGCAAAAGAGCTGTGTTCATTTCAGCATCTACAAGACCAGAAGATTGAAGCTTCTGATTGTAAAACCCGAAAGCCTGGGCGAGGTAAGCGCACCGTCTGACAGTACGCTTGCTTTCAGCAACCTCATCTTGCAAATCAACAAAATCATCCAAGGCATCAAACATATCATTTAAACCTGATCATCAGCCGGAAATCTCTACGCTTTTGCTTTTTGAGCGTCCTCGCTGGCAACGATCTGCTTTATGCCTTCGGACGAAGCTTCAAATTCCTCATCCAACATCGCCTTATATCTCTCCAAGGCGACCGTTTCATCAAAGGGAACATCGTCGTTCGGCAGCACCCAATGGGAAATATCATGAATGCCTTCGTTTCCGAGCAGCTTTGTAAACTCTTCGATCAGGACTGGATCCAACGGGATGGGCATTGGCCGGGGTGACCCTGTCTCTCGTGAACGGTATGCGCCGTGTTGCGGCCTTCTAAGGCAGAGGGTTCGTCATGTCAATTATGGAGACGTCATAAACATAACATTTCTCGCGAGCTGCGCAACGAGAATGCAACCCAAAAGCGGCAATTGCGTTCCAAAGGAAACGTGCCGCGTCGACGGTCGGGGCGGCGCGGCACGTAAAGTTCTGATCACCGGGCGAAGCGCTTACGCCGCAACCGGACGGTTCGCCCCCTGCTCCTGATTGGCCGTGTCGGCCTGCTGGGTGGCGGGGACCGGAGCCGGCTTGGCTTCGCGGACCGGCAGCATGTCACCGATACCGAAGGCGACGGCCATCAGGTTCGGCACCGCCATGGCGGCGAGCAGCACCGACCACAGCTCCAGCGACAGGGTGCCAAGCGGGTTGACCAGGGCGGCGGTGGCCGACGAGGCGACCAGGGCGGCGGACAGCCACGCTTCGGGCTTGGCGCAGAAGCGGCCGGCGGTGCGCTTGCCACCCTTGGCGGTCACCCGGAAGGCGTCCTGCTTGCGGAACAGACCGCGGACGACGGCCAGGGCGACGGTGGTGGACAGCGCCATTCCGACGGCGCAGGCACCGAGGCTTTCCTTCCAGCTGTTGCCGGAGGCATAGCGCGAGGCCAGCAGGCTGGAGCCGGCACGCAGGACCAGGGCACCCAGGACGGCGGCGGTGGCGGCCACCGGCGGCAGGTGCAGCGGCAGAACCAGCGAGGCGAAAGTCCAGACCACGGCGGCGGCGGCAGCGAACAGGCCGACAGCGTCGGACCACCAGCGGATCCAGTTGGTGACGTAGCCCAGCTTCTGCCGCGCGCTCAGTTCGGCGGAACCCGGCAGGAACTTCTTCCAGTGGGCGCGGACAATCTGCGTGGAACCGAACACCCAGCGGTCGCGCTGCTTGCGGAACTGCATGAAGTTGTCTGGGGCCAGACCGGCGCCAAGCCGCTCGTCGGTGTAGGCGGCGCGGTAGCCGGCCGACAGGATGCGCAGGCCCAGTTCGGTGTCCTCGCAGATGCCGGCTTCCGACCAGCCGCCGACCTGATCCATCGCCGAGCGGCGCAGCATGATCATCGTGCCGTGGCAGATGAAGGCTTGGCTCGACACGCCCTCCTGCATGCCGACGTCGAAGAAGGGGCGGTATTCGGCGGTCATGGCGGCCTTCAGCGCCGTCTCGTGGCCGTCGCGGTGCTCCTGCGGGGCCTGGACGATGCCGACCGACGGATCGGCGAAGGTCGGAGCCAGCTTCGACAACCAGTCGGGCGACACGGTGTAGTCGGCGTCCAGCACGGCGACGATCTCGGCCGACGGATCGGTGTGGCGCAGGGCGGCGTTCAGAGCGCCGGCCTTGAAGCCGGAAATCTTCTTGTACCAGTGGAACTTGAACTTCGGACCCAGCGCCCGGCACATCTCCTCGACCGGGCGGACGAGATGCTCCTCCTCGGTGTTGTTGATGAGGACGACGACCTCATAGTTCGGGTAGTCCAGCCGCGACAGCGAGGCCAGCGTGGCGTTCAACACGTCCGGCTGCTCGCGGCAGGCGGCGACGTGGATGGAGACCATCGGCTTGTGGTCGATGCTGGGCACGGCATGCGGCAGCAGCGCCGGGGCGCGGCCGGTCAGCAGCCGGCGGGCGACATCCACCAGATCGGCGAAGGCGACGCTCATCATCAGGGCGCCCAGCGCGAAGGCGGAGCCCCAGGTGGTCAGCGCACCGAAGGTCAGATATTCGGCGAAGGCACCGGCGACGGCCGAACCGATGGCGAAGCCGATGATGTTGGCGCCCATCGAGGCAGCCAGCGCGAAACCAGCGTTGGTCCGGCGGCGGAAGACGGCGAAAGCCGACAGGGCCAGACCAACGGCGAGCGCGACGCCCGCGCCGACCCGGTCGCCATAGGGGGCGGCGACGGCGCCGGTCATCGACCATTTCGGCTGACGGTCGGCATCCAGCACGCCCCAGGTCGGGCCGGGCGAGCCTTCGATGGTCGACTTCCAGATGCCGTCGAAAGCCTCGACGACGTTGTAATGGATGCCGAGGGCATTGGCTTCCGCCGCGAAGCCGCGGACGACGGCGGCCTGCGCCTCCGGCGTCGGATAGGCGTCGTGGAAGTTCTCGCCGCCCGAAGGCCAGCCAACCTCGCCCACGAACAGCGGCTTGCCCGGATGCGCCTTGCGCACGGTGTCAAGCCGGTCGCGGATCCAGGTCAGCGCATCGGAAACCGGCACGCCTTCCCAGTAGGGCAGCACGTGGACGCCCATGAAGTCGGACGCCTTCACCGTGGCGTCGGCCTTGACCATCTCCGACCAGACGTCGGCGGTGCCGACCTTGATCGAAGCCGGAACGGCGGCGCGCACACGCTTGATGTAGCCGGCCAGTTCGGCATCCGTCAGTTCGGCGCGCAGCAGCGTCTCGTTGCCGACGACGATGCGCTTGATGCCGCGGAATTCCTTGGCGAGCGCGATGCCGTGCATCACCTCCCGCTCGTTGCGGACCTTGTCCTTGCTCAGCCAGATGCCGAGCGTGACGTCCAGCCCCTTGGACACCGCGATCTCCGGCACCTCGCCCTGCGAGCCGAGCGTCGAGTAGGTACGGACGCCATCGGCGAAGCCGGCGATGGCGGTCATGTCCTTCTCGATGTCCTTGCGCGGAACGATCGGCTGGTGATTGGGGTCGTAACTGCGGCCCGAGGGCGAATAGGACACCGATTCTATGCGGCCGGGTTCCGCGTCCACCGCCGTGGGCGCGTTGCGCCAGGACCAGAAGGACGCGTGGCCGGCGGTCACGGCCAGCAGTGCGGCGGCGATGGCTGCGCGCCGGATCGAGTTCTTCGGGTTGCTCATGGGGAGTTCGCGTTGCCCTGTTGCTGGGTGGCCGTTCGCCACCGGACATCCGCACAAACGGGCAGACCGACTTCCCTATTCCGTCACTTCCAAAAATTTTTTGTGCGCTGCGGAGAGCGGAACCCTGACGGTCGCCTTCTGTTGGACAACGTCCGGTTCCATACTCCCAAAAACACAGGAGAGCGCCCCATGGCCACCCGCCACGAAGACAGCCCGGAACACAAGAAGGCCCACGATCTGGCCGAGCAGGCGTTGGACAAGGCCGCCGGCGGCGATGCCCGCAAGGCACGCGACCTGATTGAGGAAGCCAAGCGCATCGACCCCAAGATCGGCGAGGAAATGTCCCGCGAAGCCGCCGAGGACCAGAAGAAGGCCGACAAGTACGTCGACAAGACCGACAAGTGAGCCGCTGCCCCTCCCCATCCCTCCCCCGCTCTCGGCCGGCCGAAGGCCGGTCCGATCGCGGGAGAGGGGGTATAGGATCGTTGTCGGCGTGATCTAACCGCCGCAGCGGCGGCAGTCCACTCTCCCGCGAGAGCGGGGAGGGTTAGGGTGGGGGCACCCGCAGCAACCCCTTACTCGGCCGCGACGGCTTCCGCCACCACCGGCGGGCTCCAGCGCAGGACCGGCTTGCGGGCCGCCGCCGTCTCATCCAGGCGACGGCGCGGCGTCAGGCGCGGCGCAGCCTGGAAGTAAGCCACATCCCCCGACTTCGCCCGTTCGGCCAGCGCACGGAGCGCGTCGACGAACTGGTCGAGGCTGGCCTTGCTTTCCGTTTCGGTCGGCTCGATCAGCAGGGCACCGTGGACGACCAGCGGGAAATACATGGTCATCGGGTGGAAGCCCTCGTCGATCAGCGCCTTCGCCATGTCGAGCGTGGTGACCCCCGTCCCCTTCAGGAAGCGGTCGTCGAACAGGCACTCGTGCATGCACGGCCCTTCGAAGGAGGCCGTCATCACGGCCTCCAGCCGCGCCATGACATAGTTGGCGTTCAGCACCGCATCGCCCGACGCCTGCCACAGCCCGTCGGCGCCGTGGCTCAGCATGTAGGACAGCGCGCGGACGAACATGCCCATCTGGCCGTGGAAAGCCTTCATACGGCCGAAGGCCAGACCGTCGCCGGCGTTCTCAACCAGCGCGAAGCCATCTTTGCCATGGGTGACGTAGGGCACCGGGATGTAGGGCGCCAGCGACTCCGCGAACACCACCGGCCCAGACCCCGGACCGCCGCCGCCATGCGGGGTGGAGAAGGTCTTGTGCAGGTTGATGTGCATGACGTCGATGCCGAGATCGGCCGGACGCACCCGCCCGACGATGGCATTGAAGTTGGCGCCGTCGCAGTAGAAATAGCCGCCGGCCGCATGCACCGCGTCGGCGATCGCGATGATGTCGCGTTCGAACAGGCCGCAGGTGTTGGGGTTGGTCAGCATCAGCCCGGCCACGTCGGGACCGAGCTTGGCCTTCAGCGCCTCCAGATCGACGCGCCCATCGGCGGTCGCCGGGATGGCGTCGACGCTGTAGCCGCAGGCGGCGGCGGTCGCCGGGTTGGTGCCGTGGGCGCTTTCCGGCACCAGAATCTTGGTGCGGCCGCTGTCGCCCTTTGCCTCATGCGCCGAGCGGATCGCCATGATGCCGCACATCTCGCCGTGGGCACCGGCGGCGGGCGCCAGTGTCACGGCGGCCATGCCGGTCAGCGTCTTCAGCCAGTGGGCCAACTGGTCCATCAGTTCCAGCGCACCCTGCACCGTGCTGACCGGCTGCATGGGATGCACGTCGGAGAAGCCCGGCAGCCGCGCCATCTTCTCGTTCAGGCGCGGGTTGTGCTTCATCGTGCAGGAGCCGAGCGGATAGAACCCGCTGTCGATGGCGTAGTTCTTTTGCGACAGGCGGGTGTAGTGGCGGACCACCTGCGGCTCGGCGAGGCCGGGCAGCCCGACCTTGGCGCGCGGCTTCACCGCACCCAGGCGCGAGGCCACCTTTGGCAGATCCGGCAGATCGACGCCGGTGCGCCCTGCGCTGTCCTGTTCGAAGATCAGCGGCTCTTCGATCTGCAGGCCGCGGTTGCCGGTGACGGTGCCGGTCACGCTGTCGAACCCGGCGCTACCGGCGGGAATGGCCGACGGACGGCCCTGGTTGTTCATGCTCATGCCAGAACCTCAGTGAGCGCGGCGGCGAAGGCGTCCATGTCGGCGTCGGTGTTGGTCTCGGTGACGGCGACCAGCAGCAGGTCTTCCATTTCGCCCGGATAGAGGCGCGACACCGGCACGCCGCCCAGGATGCGGCGCTTGGCAAGCTCCTCGACCACCGCGGCGGCCGGCTTCGGCAGCTTGACGGTGAATTCGTTGAAGAAGCCGTCGTTCAGCACCTCGACGCCCGGAACCGCCGCCAGCTTGTCGGCCATCTGGACCGCCTTGGCATGGTTCAGCTGGGCCAGCTGCGTGATCCCCGCCTCGCCCAGCAGGCTGACATGGATCGAGAAGGCCAGCGCGCACAGGCCGGAGTTGGTGCAGATGTTCGAGGTCGCCTTCTCGCGGCGGATATGCTGCTCGCGGGTGGAGAGCGTCAGCACGAAGCCGCGGCGGCCGTCGGCGTCCACCGTCTCGCCGCACAGGCGACCCGGCATCTGGCGGACATATTTGTCCTTCACCGCGAACAGCCCGACATAGGGGCCGCCGAAATTCAGAGCGTTGCCGAAGGACTGGCCCTCCGCAGCCACGATGTCGGCGCCCACGTCGCCCGGCGGGGTCAGCAGGCCGAGCGACAAAGCCTCGGTCACCACGACGATCAGCAGGGCGCCCTTGGCCTGACAGGCCGCGGCGAGGTCGGTGTAGTCGCGGACATGGCCGAACACGTCCGGGTTCTGCACGACAACGCAGGAGGTCTTGTCGTCGACCAGCGCCAGCAGGTCCTCGCCGCCGGTCGGGGCGGCCGGCAGGGCCACCGCCTCGAAGCCGATGAAGCGGGCGTCGGTGGTGGTCACGTCGCGGTAATGCGGGTGCAGGCCGCCAGACAGGATCGCCTTCTTCCGCCGGGTGACGCGGTTGGCCATCATCACCGCCTCGGCGCAGGAGGTGGCACCGTCATACATAGAGGCGTTGGCCACATCCATGCCGGTCAGCAGCGCGACCTGGGTCTGGAATTCGAACAGGACCTGCAGCGTGCCCTGGCTCACCTCCGGCTGGTACGGCGTGTAGGCGGTCAGGAACTCGCCGCGCTGGACCAGATGGTCGACGGTCGCCGGCACATGGTGGCGGTAGGCGCCAGCGCCGAGGAAGCTCGGCACCGAACCGGCCGGCACATTCTTGGCCGCCATGGAACCCAGCAGCCGTTCGACCTCAAGCTCGCCCATATGGTTGGGCAAGCCCCCGATCGGGCCGGCCAGTTGGGCCGCCTTTGGAACATCGCGGAACAGGTCTTCGACCGATGTTGCGCGGACGGCCTCCAGCATCGACTGCCGGTCGGCCTCGGTCAGGGGCAGATAGCGCATGTTAGTGGGATTCCTCCACGAAGGCCTTGTAGGCCGATTCATCCATCAGACCATCGAGTTCGGAGGCGTCCTTCAACTGGATCTTGAAGAACCAGCCATCAGTCTCCGCGGCGCTGTTGACCATCGACGGGTCATCGACCAGGGCCTGGTTGGCTTCCACGACGGTGCCGGAGACCGGAGCGTAAACGTCGCTGGCGGCCTTCACCGATTCGACGACGGCGGCTTCCTTGCCCTGCTCCAGCACGCGGCCGGCCTCGGGCAGTTCGACGAACACCACGTCGCCCAGCTGGCTCTGGGCGAAGTCAGTGACGCCGACGGTGGCGACATCGCCATCGACCTGAACCCACTCGTGGTCCTTGGTGAATTTCTTGCTCATCGGAAGGGTTCCCTGTTCCTGAAAATCGTTCGTTGGCAGGTGGTTCAAGGCTTCTCGGAACCGTCATCCCCGCGAAGGCGGGGATCCAGGCGTTACCGAAACAGCCGCTCCATCGGACCTGGATCCCCGCCTTCGCGGGGATGACGGCCAAGAGGGGTACTGCTCCGTCAGCCCCGGTAATAGCGTTGCGGCACGAAGGGCGTAGCAGCGACGCGGGCGGGCAGCGGCTTGCCGCGCACGACCAGAGTCAGCGGCGTACCCACCGCGGAATTCGCAATGTCGACATAGCCCATGGCGACCGGCGCGCCGGCGGTCGGGCCGAAGCCGCCGCTGGTGATCTCGCCGATGCGGTTGCCGTTGGCATCCTGGATTTCGGTGTGCTCACGGGCCGGCTGGCGGCCTTCCGGCTGGATGCCGACGCGGCGGCGCGTGGCACCTTCGGTCAACTGCCGGTGGATGATGTCGTAACCGGGGAAACCGCCCTCGGCGCGGCGGCGCTTCGGCAGCGTCCATTCCAGCGCGCCTTCGACCGGCGTCGTGGTGGTGTCGATGTCGTGGCCGTAGAGGCACAGCCCGGCCTCCAGCCGCAGCGAGTCGCGGGCACCCAGCCCGATCGCCTCGACCTCCGACTCGCCCAGCAGCACGCGGGCGATCATCTCGGCATCGGCCTTGTCGCAGGAGATCTCGTAGCCGTCCTCGCCGGTGTAGCCGGAGCGGGTCAGGATCACCGGCACGCCCTTGAAGGTGGCGGACAGGTAGCTCATGAACTTCATGGTCGCGGCTTCCGGCACGAAGCGGGCCATCACCTCGGCCGCCATCGGACCCTGGAGCGCCATCAGCGCCAGATCGTCCAGCAGTTCGACCTCGGCCTTGCCGGCCAGCTTTTCGCGCAGATGGGCGACGTCCTGCTCCTTGCAGGCGGCGTTCACCACCAGGAACAGGTGGTCGCCGGCATTGGTCACCATCAGGTCGTCGAGGATGCCGCCCTGTTCGTTCAGGAACAGCGTGTAGCGCATGCGGCCCTGCGCCAAGCCCTTGATGTCGCCGGGAACCAGCGTTTCCAATGCTGCGGCCGGATCGTCGCCGGTCAGGCGGACCTGTCCCATGTGGGACACGTCGAACAGCCCGGCCTTCTCGCGGGTGTGCTGGTGTTCTTTCAGGATGCCCAGCGGATACTGCACCGGCATGTCATAGCCGGCGAAAGGCACCATGCGGGCGCCAAGCTCGACATGGAGCGCGTGCAGCGGGGTGGTCTTGAGAGCGGTTGCGGCCTCGGTCACGCGCGGGTCCTCCGACAAGGTTTCAGCGCCCGCATCGGGATCGATGCAGGAAGCTGCCCCCTCTGTCTTGGACCTGAGAGATTCACCGTTGTCCGGTCGAGCCGGGCACCCGGTTTACTCCTTCGGTGAGTCGCGGCGGGTGAGCGCCGAGGCTGCTTTCCAGAGTTGCCTTATCCCCTTGCGGTCCTTTTGCCTGAGAGTTTCCGGGGGCGGTTGCTCCTTCGGCGCCGCCTGAGAACTTGTCGATTTACGACAAGCTCACAAGCGATCTCTCCCGCGAGGGATCATCGGCGTGATGGCGGCACACTGTCGCGAATAGACAGGTTTGTCAATCAGCGCTCTGGTCGCCGATACGGCCAAGTCGTTGAAATATCCGGGTTTTGGAAATTTTCCTTTTAATCGGGCTGGATAGGCATAAAAACCTACTCACCGCGTTACGCCGAGCTGGCCAGCCGTTGACCGCCGCGGGTTTGACCCCCCAATCGACACATTGGAGAGCGCGCAATGACCGTCCAGGCCTTCAACCCGTCCAACCTGTCCCAGTCCGCCGCCAACTGGGCGGTGTCCCAGCGCATCGTCGGCAACTTCGCCCCCCATGCGCAGGTCGTGCCGAACCTGACACTGGCGCTCGACCCCGGCAACCTGCTGAACGGCACCACCCTTACCGAGGTGAACGCCCAGTCCGTCGGCCCCTTTACGCCGCCGGCCAGCGGCTTCCGCATCGACCGCGTGGTGGTGGACCGCGGCACCGGTGCGGCGTCCATCGTCGCCGGCACCGCCAACAGCCTGACTCCGCCGGCGATCCCATCCGGCAAGCTGCCGGTGGCCCGCGTGGTGCTGCTGCCGACGACGGATGCCGTCACCAATGACATGATCGTGGACGAGCGGTCCTTCAACGACCTGACGGCCCCGACGCAGAACTCCGTCGTCGTCCGGGCGCACCGCAACAATGTCGGCCAGGGTGGCGTCACCAACAATAGCTGGGCCAAGGTTCTGCTGACCACCGCCGACATCAATGTCGGGAATGCCTTCAACGGTACGAATTCCCGCTTCCAGCCTTCCGTCGCCGGCTACTATCTGCTGCATGCCCAGGTGATGATGAACTGCGGCGCCAACGGCTCGATCTACGCCGGGCTCTATCTCAACGACGCCAACATCGCCCTGTGCCGATCCCTCACCCCCATGGCCACCCCAACCTATGCCGCCACGACCTCCGTGACCTACATGAACGGGACGACCGATTACGTGGAGATGAAGGTGCTCAACACCATCATTACCGACGGCATTCTGGACGGCACGCCGACTGCGACCTTCTTCGCCGCAAGCCGGCTGGCGTAAACTGCCCGCCTTGAATTGGTAACTTCGAGGGAGCGCCCGCAGCATGCCGGGCGCTCCTTATGGTACAAGCGAAGGATTCGAATCCCGGAGCTTCCTACTTCTTCATCTGCGTCCGGTTGAAGTTCAGCTGCTCCGGCGTCAGCTGGAAGCCGAGATAGATCTTCCAATCCTTGGCGTTGGCGTCCTTGGGCAGCGGGATCTTCGGCGTCAGTTCCTCGCGGGTGCCGGCGCGCGGCTGGCCGGGGACGAAGGTCACGTCGGTGTCGAAAAAGGCCTTCGACACCAGCGTGTCGTCCGGCTGGGCCAGGGCGACGAAATACTGGTACTTGGCGGTGTTGCCCGGCAAGGCCGGGCCGCGCTCGGCCACCAGATAGACGTTCACGTTCACGGTGACGCCGTTGCTGGTGTAGTCACAGCTGCCGGTGAAATCGACCAGGGCAGCGCGCGACTCAAGATCGGTCAGGTCCTTGCCGCCGGGGCGGAAGACCGTCACTTCCTGCAGGTCGCGGACGATGTTGACCTTCGGGCAGGCCAGTGCCGCCTCCGACGGATTCGTCGGGCCCATCCCCATACCGGAGCAGCCGGAAAGCACCAGCACGGCCCCGGCCGCGAGCAGCGCAGGGCGGCCCATCCCAAAGAGGGACGCCAGCGGGCTTTTCCGGGCGGGGGTTCCTATATTACGGTCGCGGCGGTCCATCGGTTCGGCCTGATCGGTTGACGGGCTGTTGGACCGCGACTTTAGTGTCCCAGCTTGACCGGCACAAGACCGCGCGGCGGTTCTATCCCTTGTGACCGTCTGGCGCAGGACCACCTAAGGGCGACCCACTCCACGCAAGGGCGGTACAGCGCATATGACCACGACCTCTCCCCAGGCCACCCGGGCCTTGACGATCCTGCTGGCGGCGCCGCGCGGCTTCTGCGCCGGGGTGGACCGGGCGATCCAGATCGTCGAGACGGCGATCGACCGCTATGGGGCGCCGGTCTATGTCCGGCACGAGATCGTCCACAACCGTTTCGTGGTCGAAAGCCTGGAAGCCAAGGGCGCCGTCTTCGTCGACGAACTGACCGAGGTGCCGGACGGTCGCCCGGTGGTCTTCTCCGCCCATGGCGTGCCGAAATCGGTGCCACAGGCGGCCGAAGCGCGCGGGCTGTTCTATCTCGACGCCACCTGCCCGCTGGTCAGCAAGGTGCATCGCGAGGCCGAACGGCATTTCGACGAAGGCAAGCAGATCGTCCTGATCGGCCATGCAGGCCACCCGGAGGTGATCGGCACCATGGGCCAGTTGCCCGACGGCGCCGTGGTGCTGGTGGAGACGGTGGCCGACGTGGCGACGATGGAGGTCCGTGACCCGGAAAACCTCGCCTACGCCACCCAGACCACCCTGTCGGTCGACGAGACGACGGCGATCCTGGCCGCGCTGCAGGCCCGCTTTCCCGCCATCGCCGGGCCGAAGAAGGAAGACATCTGCTACGCCACCACCAACCGTCAGGCGGCGGTGAAGGCCATCGCGCCGAAGGTGGACGCGCTGCTGGTGCTGGGGGCGCCGAACTCCTCCAACTCCAAGCGGCTGGTGGAGGTGGCGAAGACCCATGGCTGCCCGGCCGCCCAACTGGTCCAGCGCGCCGCCGACATCGATTGGGACGCGCTGTCCGGCGTCGCCCGCCTCGGCATCACCGCCGGCGCGTCGGCACCGGAAGTGCTGGTCGAGGAGGTCATCGAAGCCGCCCGCACCCGTTTCGACGTGACGGTGGAGGAGCTGCGCACGGCGACGGAGAACATCGTCTTCAAGCTGCCGCGCGCGTTATCGGTGGAGCGGGAGGCCGTTTGACGGCGCCGGAACCCGGTCGCGGGGCGGCGCGTTGCTTCAGGCGGAGCGAACGCTCCGCCGTGACGAGCGTGAGGTGAAGCCTTGGTGGGTTGGATCATTCGGA
This sequence comes from Azospirillum sp. TSH20, assembly GCF_003115935.1. Lineage (NCBI taxonomy): Bacteria > Pseudomonadati > Pseudomonadota > Alphaproteobacteria > Rhodospirillales > Azospirillaceae > Azospirillum > Azospirillum sp. TSH20. Next base: position 24,433 of record NZ_LGQU01000081.1, on the reverse strand, counting down.
CGCTGGTGTTGTGCTTCGTCGTCGGCTTCGTGCTGTCGTTCCTGCACATCAATCCGGCCAGCATCCTGACGAACAGTTGGCAGACGGTGCAGGACATCGCCGCACTGATGATCGACGCCGGCCGCTGGGCCCTGCCCTACATCCTGATCGGCGCCGTCATCGTGGTGCCGCTGTCGGTGATCGGGCTGGTCCTGCGCTGGAACCGCACGCGCCCGCCCTCATAGGCGTTGCCGTCCAAAACGCGGACAAAAAAACAGGAGGCACCGGAACCGGGGCCTCCTGTGAAACAGGGAGGGTTAGAGACAGTCAAAGGTCTACGCCCATCCACCCCCTCCCGCCTTGATGCAGGTCAACGGACAGGCACTTTCCGTCTCCCCCGACCGAAAAGAAAAAGCCGGAGACATCCATGCGGATGCTCCGGCTCAGTGATACAGGGAGGGTTAGAGACAAGAAGGACCTTATCCGGAAGCGCATAGACCGTTCGTTGATCTGCATCAAAAGAGGCGAAAATCCGTGCGTTCTGTTCGCGTCGTTCCGTCGCAGCCTCCGGTCGGTCCCATCAGCCGAGAATCTCCGCCAGAGCCACCACCAGCGCCTTGTTCTCCTCCTCGCGACCGATGGTGATGCGCAGGCAGTCGGACAGGCCGTACTCGGTCACCGGCTTCACCAGGATGCCACGGTGGGCGAGATGGTCGATGACCGCCTGGGTGCCCAGCGACGGATCGGTCGGCACGCGGGCCAGCACGAAGTTGCAGACGCTGGGATAGACGCGCAGCCCCACCCGCTCCAACTCGCGTGACAGCCAGGGCAGCCACCGCGCATTGTGGGCGAAGGTCGCCTCCTCATGCTCCGCGTCGCTGAGAGCGGCGGCGGCGGTCAGTTGGGCAGGCAGCGAGACGTTGAAGGCACCGCGGATGGCGTTCACCGCTTCGATCACCGTGGCGGGACCATAGCCCCAGCCAACCCTCAGCCCCGCCAGCCCGTGCATCTTTGAGAATGTGCGGATCAGCAGGACATTGTCGGAATTCTCGACGATCTCTGTCCCGTCGCTGTAGTCCGGCATCCGGCAATAGTCGGCATAGGCCGAATCCAGCACCAGCAGTGTGGTGGACGGCAGGCCGGCGCGCAGCCGCTGCACCGCCTCGGCCGGGATGTAGGTGCCGGTCGGGTTGTTGGGGTTGGCGAGGAAGCAGATCTTCGTGCGCTCGCTGGCGCGGTCGATCATCGCGTCCACATCCACCACCATGTCGCGCTCCGCGGCCACGACTGCGGTTGCCCCGGCGGCGCGGATCGCCTTGAGGAATCCGCGATAGCCCCGCTCGTGGCACAGAACCTCGTCACCGGGACCGGCGAAGGCCTGGGCGACCAGATGGATCAGTTCCTCCGATCCGGCGGTGCAGACGATGCGGTCGGCGTCGATGGAATGACGGCGCGCGATGGCGTGGCGCAGCGGTTCCTGATCCCAATCGGGATAGCAATGGATGCGCGTGGCCGCCTCGCAATAGGCGTCCAGCGCCAGCGGGCTGGGTCCGAGCGGATTGTGGGTCAGCGACAGGTCGATCCACCGGCGGCCGTCGCGAGGCGGGCGAGCGGGACGGTACGGCTTGATCTGGCCAACGCTGGGACGGGGGCTGAGCAGGTCCATAACCTCGGTCTCCGTAAGCGGATCGGTCGAACAGCACGTCGGGCGACCGATTGAACCGCAAACTGGTGCGCGACGCCACAGGACTTTGCGTCGCGCACCCCAACTCGAGGTGTTTTATTTCCAAATAGCAGGCCGGACGGAAGCGCCGGCCTGCTGCCCGGATCAGTGGTTTAGAATTTGGCTGAGGAAGAGGCGCGTGCGCTCCGACTTGGGGTTGGAGAAGAACGCGTCCGGCGTGTCCTGCTCCACGATCTCGCCGCGGTCCATGAAGATGACGCGGTCGGCGACCGACTTGGCGAAACCCATTTCGTGCGTCACGCACAGCATGGTCATGCCGTCCTCGGCCAGCCCGATCATGACGTCCAGCACCTCCTTGACCATTTCGGGGTCAAGCGCGGAGGTCGGCTCGTCGAACAGCATCACCTTCGGGCTCATGCACAGAGACCGCGCGATGGCGACACGCTGCTGCTGGCCGCCCGACAGCTGGCCGGGATATTTCTTGGCCTGTTCGGCGATGCGCACCCGCGTCAGGTAGCTCATCGCCCGCTCTTCCGCTTCCGCCTTCGGCATTTTGCGGACCCATATCGGGGCGAGCGTGCAGTTCTCCAACACCGTCAGATGCGGGAACAGGTTGAAGTGCTGGAACACCATGCCGACTTCGCGGCGGACCAACTCGATGTTCTTCAGGTTGTTGGTCAGCTCGATCCCGTCGATGACGATCGTGCCCTTCTGATGTTCCTCAAGCCGGTTCAGGCAGCGGATCATCGTCGATTTGCCCGACCCCGACGGGCCGCAGACGACGATACGCTCGCCCTTCTGGACGTTGAGGTTGATGTTCTTCAGGACGTGGAACTCGCCGTACCACTTGTTGACGCCCGTGCAGCGGATGATCTCCTCGCCGCTGAGGGTGTGCTTCGGCTTGGTGCCCTGGGACATGGCCTGGGACATGGGTCTTGCTTCTCCCTTGACGGCGTTGATCTAGCGGCGATGGCCGCGGTTCAGGTCGCGTTCCAGCTTCTGGCTGTATTTCGACATGCTGAAGCAGAAGATCCAGTAGATCACGCCGATGAACAGATAGGCCTCGCGGTAGAAGCCGCGCCAGGACGGGTCGGACAGCGCGGCCTTCGCGGTGCCGAGCAGGTCGTACAGGCCGATGATGATGACGAGCGAGGTGTCCTTGAAGAAGCTGATGAAGGTGTTCACCAGCGGCGGGATGGCGATGGCCAGCGCCTGCGGCAGGATGATCTTGCGCATCTTCTGCCAATAGCCGAGCCCCAGCCCGTCCGCCGCCTCATACTGCCCCTTCGGGATCGCCTGCAGGCCGCCGCGGATCGCTTCCGCCATATAGGCGGCGGCGAACATGATGAAGGCGATCTGCGCGCGCAGCAGCTTGTCGACGGAAACGCCGTTCGGCAGGAACAGCGGCAGCATCACCGACGCCATGAACAGCAGGCTGATCAGCGGCACGCCGCGGATCAACTCGATGTAGGTGACGCACAGCACCTTTACCGCCGGCATGTCCGACCGCCGGCCCAGAGCCAGCAGGATCGACACCGGAAAGGCGACGGCCAGACCGATCACCGACAGGATGATGGTCAGCGGCAGGCCGCCCCACAGCGTGTTCTCGACATAGGTCAGGCCGAAGACGCCGCCCCACATCAGGATCGCCACCAGCGTCAGCCCGGCAGCCCAGACCAGGCCGAACCACGGCTTCCAGAAGCGGCGGTCGCAGCTGGCGACCAGCAGCGCGATGAAGACGCCGATGGTCAGCAGCGGCCGCCACTGCTCATCCCACGGGAACATCCCGAACATGATGAAGCGCAGCTTCTCGCCGATGAAGCCCCAGCAGGCGCCGCCGGCATCCTGCCGGCAGACCGTGGAGTTCGAATCGAAACCATGCGCGTTGACCAGCAGCCATCCGACGAAGGGCGGGATCGCCGAAACCAGCAGCGCCAGGACCAGAATGGTCAGGATGGCGTTGTACCAGGTGTTGAACAGGTTGCTCCGCAGCCACGCGATGGGGCCGACGGTGTTGGCCGGCGGACGCTCGTCCGGCAGGCCGACGCTTTGCACGTTGTCGGTCATGGCCGTTACCGCTCCACCAGCGCGATGCGCTTGTTGTACCAGTTCATGAAGATCGAAATGCTGAGGCTGATGACCAGATAGGTGCCCATGATCATCGTCACGCCTTCGATCGCCTGGCCGGTCTGGTTCAGGGTAGTGTTGGCGATCGACACCAGATCGGGGTAGCCGATGGCCAGCGCCAGCGAGCTGTTCTTCATCAGGTTCAGATACTGGCTGGTCAGCGGCGGCACGATCACCCGCAGCGCCTGCGGCAGGATCACAAGGCGCAGCGTCGGACCGCTCGGCAGGCCCAGCGCGCGCGCCGCCTCGGTCTGGCCCCAGTTGACCGCCTTGATGCCGCTGCGCACCACCTCGGCGATGAAGGCCGCGGTGTAGAGCGTCAGGCCGGTCAGGATGGCGAAGAACTCGGGCGAGATCGCGACGCCGCCGGAGAAGTTGAAGCCGGCCAGCTTCGGCATGTCGAGCGCCATCGGCGCCCCGCCGGCGATCCAGGTCAGGATCGGCAGGCCGAGGATCAGACCCAGCCCGGCCCACCCCGCGGGGAAGGGCTGTCCGGTGCGCGCCTGCCGGGCCTTGGCCCAGCGCGACACCCCCCAGGCGGCGGCGATGCCGACCAGCAGGGCGATGCCCATGTTGGTCCAGACCGGATCGGCGACCGGGACGGGAATGCGCAGGCCGCGCTGCGACAGGAACACGCCCGGCAACGGGTTCAGCGCCTGGCGTACCGCCGGCAGGCCGTCCGACACCAGCGCATACCAGAAGAACAGCTGCAGCAGCGGCGGGATGTTGCGCACGATCTCGACATAGGTCGAGGCCAGCTTGGCGATCAGCCAGTTGCTGGACAGCCGGGCGACGCCGATGACCGTGCCGATGATCGTCGCCAGGATGATGCCGATGACCGACACCTTCAACGTGTTCAGCACGCCGACCAGGAAGGCCCGGCCATATGTGTCCTTCGGCGAATAGTCGATCAGCGACTCGCCGATGCCGAAGGCCGCTTCACGCCCCAGGAAATCGTAACCGGTCGCGATCGAGCGCCGCGCGAGGTTGTCGAGCGTGTTGGAAATAAGGAACCAGCCGACCAGAACGACCGCGCCGACCACCAGGATCTGGTAGACGATGGCACGGAACGTCGGGTCGCTGAGGGAAATGGATACGCCACCCGGCGGCGGAGCGCCTTGGGTGGTCCGGGTCTCGGTCGCCACGGACTACTCTCCCCCAACCATCGCGCCCCATACGGTGCCCACGCGGTCCCGGACGTTTTCCGGGCAATTTCCACACCGTAGGGGATGCGACATGTCTCCCAATGCGGCCAGATGCGCGGGCGTTTCGCTGACGCCCTTCGCGACCGCTCCTTCTACCGGAAGGCCGCCCCCGGCAGGTCCCGACGGGCGGCCTTCAAACGGTGGTCTGCCTTACCGGAACGGCTGCGCGTACATCAGGCCGCCCTTGGTCCACAGCGCGTTCAGGCCGCGCTCCAGCTTCAGCGGGGTGCCCGGGCCGACGTTGCGGTCGAAGATCTCGCCGTAGTTGCCGACCTTCTTCACCACGTTGTAGGCCCACTTCTCGTCCAGGCCCAGAGCCTTGCCCATGCCCGGCGAGGTGCCGAGGAAGCGCTGGACGTCCGGGTTCTTGGAGTTGGCGAACTCGTCGATGTTCTTGGAGTTGATGCCGAACTCTTCCGCCTGGATGGTGGCGTAGACCGTCCACTTCACGATGTCGAACCACTGGTCGTCGCCATGGCGCACGGCCGGGGCCAGCGGCTCCTTGGAGATGACTTCCGGCAGGATGACATGGTCTTCCGGAACCGGCGCGACGCCGGCGCGGGTGCCGGCCAGACCGGACACGTCGGTCGTCAGCACGTCGCAGCGGCCGGCGAAGTACGCGGCGTTCACCTCGTCGTTCGACTCGATGACGACCGGGTTGTAGGTCATGTTGTTGGCGCGGAAATAGTCGGCGAGGTTCAGTTCGGTGGTGGTGCCGGACTGGACGCAGACGGTGGCGCCGTTCAGTTCCTTGGCGCTCTTCACGCCCAGCTTCTTCGGAACCATGAAGCCCTGGCCGTCATAATAGGTGACGGGGGCGAAGTTCAGGCCGACCGAGGTGTCGCGGGTCAGCGTTGCGGTGGTGTTGCGCGACAGCAGGTCGACCTCGCCCGACTGGATGGCCGGGAAGCGCTGCTGCGCCGACAGCGGGGTGAACTTGACCTTGTTCGGGTCGTTGAAGATGGCGACGGCGACGGCACGGCAGTAATCGACATCGAGGCCGGTCCAGTTGCCGGCGCTATCGGGGTTGCCGAAACCCGGCAGGCCGGCATTGACGCCGCACTGCACGAAGCCGCGCTGCTTGACGGTATCGAGCGTGGCAGCACCGGCGGCGGCGCTGGCGGTAATGACCACAGCCGCCGCGGCGGCGGCGAGAAGCCCTGACTTCATAATTATTAACTCCACCCTGTTCTTGCGTTCTTCGCATTTGAGCGGTCTGACGACGCGCCGACCACGCCGGCCATGTGATCCCCGGGGAGCCTGAGGTAGCCCCGACGGGCCGCCCCTGTGGGGATCGCGACGCAGCCATGCGCGTGGGACAAGAGTGTATCAACTTGATCCCGCTTGTCGAATCATCCGTGCATTTGTGGTGATACCAGACTATACCGCCCGCTGACGGCACTTCGGCGCAATCGGTGTTGGCCGCAGGGCCTTCGGAATGACACAATGTTCGGCTCCGCCGCACCGGAACGCCGCACCAGCCAAACGGACAGTCGATGAAGGACGTCACGCAGGACACGATTCTCGTTCATGCCGGCCGCGATCCGCGGAACAACCACGGCATCGTCAATCCGCCGGTCTATCACTGCTCCACCGTGCTGTTCCCGACGCTGGACGCGCTGGAGGAAAGCGACCGCAACACGCTGGAAGGCGTGCATTACGGCCGCATGGGCACCCCCACCACCTTCGCCTTCGAAGAGGCGGCGGCGGCGCTGGAGGGCGGCTACAAGTCGGTGAACACCGGCTCCGGCCTCGCCGCCATCGCCATCGCGCTGTCAGCCTTCACCAAGGCCGGCGACCATGTGCTGATCACCGACAGCGCCTATGGCCCCACCCGCCGCTTCGCCAAGGAGACGCTGGCGCCCTATGGGGTGGAGGTCGAGTTCTACGATCCCTGCATCGGCGCCGGCATCTCGGCGCTGCTGCGGCCGAACACCAGCGTGGTCTTCCTCGAATCGCCGGGCTCGCTGACCTTCGAGGTGCAGGACGTGCCGGCCATCGCCGCCGCGGCCAAAAAAGTCGGCGCCACGGTGATGATCGACAACACCTGGGCGACGCCGCTGTTCTTCCGCCCCTTCGACCACGGCGTCGACCTGTCGATCCATGCCGCCACCAAGTATATGGTCGGCCATGCCGACGCGATGCTGGGCGTCGTCACCTGCCGGGACGAGGAAAGCTGGACCGCGGTGAAGAAGGCCGCCACCCGCTTCGGCGTCTGCGGCGGGCCGGACGACCTTTATCTCGGCCTGCGCGGCCTGCGCACCCTGTCGGTGCGGATGCGCCAGCATCAGGAAAGCGCGCTGGCGCTCGCCGACTGGCTGGCCGCCCGGCCGGAGGTCACGCGCGTGCTGCACCCCGCCCGCCCCGATTTCCCCGGCCACGAGCTGTGGAAGCGCGACTTCACCGGATCGAGCGGCCTGTTCTCCATCATCATCAACCAGGTGCCGCGCAAGGCCCTGGCGGCGATGCTGGACGGCATGGAGCTGTTCGGCATGGGCTACAGCTGGGGCGGGTTCGAAAGCCTGATCCTGCCGACGCGGCCGGCCGCAGTGCGCTCCGCCACCCGCTGGACCGATCCGGGACAGGTCCTGCGCCTGCATGCCGGTCTGGAAAGCCCCGACGACCTGATCCGCGATCTCGAGGCCGGCTTCCGCCGGATGGCCGCCGCCCTCTGAGCGGCGGGCCTGTGAAGGAGTCATTTGCCATGACGGACACGCCGTCGATCGATTCCGGCCCCTTTGAAGAGGTGCTGGCCGCCATCCGCTTCACCGCCGACGGACTGGTGCCGGCGATCGCCCAGGCTGAGGGCAGCGGCGAAATCCTGATGATGGCCTGGATGAACCGCGATGCGGTGGTGGAGACCTTGTCAACCGGCCGCGTCTGCTATTGGTCGCGGTCGCGCGGCGGGCTGTGGCGCAAGGGCGAGACCTCCGGGCAGGTCCAGCGGCTGAAGGATTTCCGGGTGGATTGCGACGGCGACACCCTGTTGCTGATCGTCGAACAGGACGGCGTCGCCTGCCACACCGGCCGGCGCAGCTGCTTCTATCGGGCTTGGCGGGCAGGAAAGCTGGAAACGATCCAGGAGGTCGAAACCGATCCGTCCATTCTCTATGGCGGGCATTCGCACAGCCACGGCTGAGCGGGAGGCGATCGAGACCCGGTTCGACGCCGCTGCCGGATTTCTTGATCCACATCAAAGCGGCACCCCCGCCGAAGGGTATACACAGCTTCTTGTCTCTAACCCTCCCTGTATATGACTGCACCGGGCGTTCCTTTGGACGCCCGGTAATTTTTTGCGCACACCGCCGGATCCGCAATCTTGGAAGGCGCGAAGCACATTTGCGCCGCCGATCCTCTTTCGGACGATCCGTTCCGACAGTGCTTTTGCCTGCGGCCTACTGCCCTCCCCGTCCGCGCATCGCCTTCGGCCGGCGCCGCTGTGCCCTTCCGCCGGCCCGGACCTACCCATAGGAGGAGCAAAGTCTCTGTTCCGTCACAGAAAGATCCCGCTTTGGATCACAAATACGTCGAATAAAGAAACATTAAAGATCACAAATCCAATCAAGCTTCGATTATCTGTGTCATCTCTCCTTGTCCCGTTTGTACTGCCCCTTTATCGCTTTTCGACCGCCCAGGCCTCATGGTTAACATCTGGTTAATCGTTAACAGCACGTTAACGGCACTGATGGAGAGACGCCATGCGCCAGTTTTGGGGGACTTCGAACAACGACGCCATGACCGGCACCGCCTATGACGACCGGATCGACGGTCTGGATGGCGACGACCGCGTCAACGGCGCCGGCGGTAACGATCAGCTGTATGGCGAACGCGGCAATGACTCGTTGATCGGCGGGCTGGGCAACGACCAGCTTCATGGCGGCGACGGCAACGACTGGCTCGGCGATCCCTATGGCGGCAACGAGGCCGGTAACGATTCGATGTGGGGCGATGCCGGCAACGACCAGCTGTTCGGCGGCGATGGCAACGACTGGCTGAACGGCGGCACCGGCGACGACATCGTCAAGGGGATGCGCGGCGACGACACCATGATCGGCGGCTCCGGCAACGACACGCTTTACGACAGCTATCGCGACGGCGGCGCCGACCTGTTCCAGCCGGGCACCGGCGACGACCTGATGGTCAGCTACACCGACGGACAGATCGACCGTTTCCTGATGGAGCGGGCCACCGGCGGCTTCGGCCACGACACCATCAACTATTTCGAGAAGGGGATCGACCAGATCGAGTTCCACGGCTACGCCGCGTGGGAGATGGCGATGACGACCAACGGCTCGAATTCGGTCTTCACCTTCACCGACGGCTCGTCGCTGACGGTGGACCAGATCGGCCTGAGTGCCGCCCACGACTTCATCTTCACCTGACCCGTCCCGATGGAGGTCTCCGGCCGACGATGGGGTCACCCCTTCGGCGCGCGGGACCTCCGGCCATGCTCGTGCTGTTCTAGGGACGCACAGTTCCGCGCCGTCAGCAAAAGGGCCAAGACCGATGGATCACCGCCGCCTTTCCCTGCGCATGCCCCTCCCCAGCCTGTCGGCTCTGGCAATCCTGCCGGTTCTGGCCCTGCCGGTTCTGGCCTTGGGCGCCTGCGCCAGTTCGGACATGGGCGGCGTCCCATCAGCGGAGGTGGCGACCAAGCCACCGGTGGAACTCGTCGGATTGACCGTGCAGACGCCGGACGGCCGCCGGATCCTCGGCAACGTCAGCGATCTCGTGATCGGGCCGACAAACCGGGTGGAACAGGCGATCGTCACCGTCGGCGCCCCGCGCTTCCCGAACGAGCACAAGGTGATGGTCGGCAGCGACAACCTGCGCTACGCCCGCAATCGTCAGGCCGTGATCCTGACCGGCATGACGGCGGAGGAATTCGCCGCCCTGCCGCCCATCGCCGGAAGCGACCGTATGGTTTCCCTTGGCAGCGGCGGGGCTCTTCCCTCTTCCGGAACCGCGCCGACCAACTGGGCCGGTGCCACCAAGTCACGCTGACCCTTTCCCAACCGGATACGCATCAACAAGAAAGGGGCCGGATGAACCGGCCCCTTTTGCTTGTCCAGGCTTGGTGACGACAGGCGTCACTTGCCCTGCAGCTGCTTCATGATGTCGTCGTTCGGGTTCGACTCCGGCTGCGCCGGAGCGCCGAACGGCGGAGCCACTTCCTGGTTGTCGAAGGCCGGGATTTCGATCTTCACGTCGTCCAGGTTGATCTTCGGTCCCTTGTCGCGGCCGGCGTCGACTAGCTGCGGGAAGGAGATGACAAGGGCGACCATGATGATCTGGATGACGACAAAGGGAACCGCACCCCAATAGATCTGGCCGGTGGTGATCTTCGCGATCTTCTTCCCGGTGATCTTGTCGAGATAGTCGGTCTTCGGCGCCACCGACCGCAGGAAGAACAGCGCGAAGCCGAAGGGCGGGTGCATGAAGCTGGTCTGCATGTTGACGCCCAGCAGCACGCCGAACCAGATCAGATCGATGCCCAGCTTGTCCGCCACCGGCCCCAGCAGGGGGACGATGATGAAGGCCAGCTCGAAGAAATCGAGGAAGAAGGCCAGAACGAAAACCAGGATGTTGCAGACGATCAGGAAGCCAAGCTCGCCGCCCGGCAGGCTGGTCAGCAGATGCTCCACCCACAGGTCGCCGTTCACCGCGCGGAACACCAGACCGAACACGGTCGAACCGATCAGGATGAACACCACGAAGGATGACAGCTTGGCGGTCGCGTCCATCGCCTGACGCATCAGGCCCCAGCTCAGCTGCCGCTTGGCAAGGGCCAGCAGGATGGCGCCGGCCGCGCCCATGGCGCCGCCCTCGGTCGGGGTGGCGATGCCGATGAAGATCGTGCCCAGAACCAGGAAGATCAGCACCAGCGGCGGCACCAGCGAGGTGATGACGCGCAGCAGAAGCTTCCAACCGCGCAGCGAACGGGCTTCCGGCGGCAGGGCCGGCACCATCTCCGGCTTGATGATGCTGGTGAGCAGGATGTAACCGGCATAGAGCCCGGTCAGCACGAGGCCGGGGATCAGTGCGCCGGCATACATGTCGCCGACCGAGCGGCCGAGCTGGTCGGCCAGAACGATCAGCACCAGCGACGGCGGAATGATCTGGGCCAGCGTGCCGGACGCGGCGATGACGCCGGTCGCGATCCGCCGGTCATAGCCGTAACGCAGCATGATCGGCAGCGAGATCAGACCCATGGAGATGACCGAGGCCGCGACCACGCCGGTCGTCGCCGCCAGCAGCGCGCCGACGAAGATCACCGCATAGGCCAGACCGCCACGGATCGGACCGAACAACTGCCCGATGGTATCGAGCAAATCCTCGGCCATGCCCGATCGCTCAAGAATCAGGCCCATGAAGGTGAAGAAGGGGATCGCCAGCAGCGTGTCGTTGCGCATGATGCCGAACACGCGTTCCGGTAGCGCCTGCAGCAGCGCCGGGGTCAGCAGACCCAGCTCGATGCCGATCAGACCGAACGCCAGACCATTCGCGGCCAGAGCGAAGGCGACCGGGAAACCCATCAACAGGAAGAACACCAGCGCGCCGAACATTAGCGGCGCCATGTTGGCGGTTACGAACTCGACCATCTGGGGTGCTCCCGGTCCTTAGGAATGGCTGTGCATCTTCTCGCCCGGCTCGTCACGATGGCCGGTGAGAAAGCCGATGCGCTTGATCAGTTCCGAGACACCCTGCGCGGTGAGCAGGAAGAAGCCGACCGGGACCAGAAGCTTCACGGGCCAGCGGATCAGGCCGCCGGCATCGCTCGACATTTCGTTGGTGACGAAGCTGTCCATGAACATCGGCCAGGACAGCACCATGATCAGGATCGTCATCGGGAACATGAAGAAGATGATGCCGAAGACGTCGACCCAGGCCTGCACCCGCTTGGAAAAGCGGCCCAGCACGATGTCGATGCGGATGTGTTCGTTGCGCAGGAAGGTATAGCCGGCGCACAGCAGGAACACGGCCGAGAACAGATACCATTGCAGTTCCAGCCACGCATTGGAACTGGTGTTCAGCCCGTAGCGGACCACAGCGTTGACTGAGCTGACGACGACGGCGACCAGCACGAGCCAGTAGGCGAGCTTGCCGATGCCTTGGTTCATGGCATCGATCAGCCCACTTAGTCTGAGCAGACCTCTCAAAGGAGAAACCTCCCTGTTGCGGGGGCGCGGCTTGGGCCGTCCCCTTTTGCTTTTGTTGCAGCCGCGCACGCGCGACAGGTCGCAACCCTCTCTCGATTGGAGGGTATACCAAAAGATAGGATTGGACGGGACTATTCCTTTCCCGCCCCCCAGCGGCAAGGGCTACGTTGGAGCTACGTAGAATCCCGTAGATGGAAACTGCGGAATGCGTCGCAATTCGCAGCGCCTGCGTCAACTTGCCACACTGCAGGTCCAGCCCCGCATGGGTCGCCGGTCGATCATGAAACTGATCATCGCCGGCAAAGCCCTTGCTTTTCTTGCAACTCCACATACCGGAGGCCGATGGCGCATTCCTTGCTAAGGCGGTCGGATGCCCTATCGAAGACGCCCATAGAGGCGTGACGATATGGTGTCGGCCGGTTTTAGGGCCTTTTCAATCAGAACCGTTGCTTTTTGCAGGAGATGGGGAATGACGTGGCTATCGAACATGACGGTTCGAATGAAGTCGATCGCTTCCTTTACAGCAGTAATAATCATATTTATTGCGTTTGGAGGCTTCTCCATCCTGCAGATGTCGTCGATGAACGATAAGTCTCTCGAGATCAGGAATAATTGGCTTCCGTCCGTCGCTGCGGTCGCCAATCTTTACACGCTGTTCGATTACTACCGCATCAATGAAGGTGCGCACATCATCTCAACCTCGGATGAGGGCATGCGCGTCGAAGAAAAAACCCTGGAAGAGATTCTTAAATCTTTCGAACAGGCTGATAGGACCTATGCGGCCATGCTGACGCCAGGATTCGAGACCGAAACCTATCAGGCGTTCAAGTCAGCATGGGGCGATTATCTGAAAACCAGCAAGACCGTCCTGCTTCCACTCTCGCGCCAGAACCAGACCGAAGAAGCCGGCTCCGTCTTCCGTGGACAAGCAAGAGATCAGTATAGGACGGCAAAAGGCCTTTTGCAGAAGCTGATCGACTTCAATACGCGCGAGGGCGCAAAGGCGGCTGACCAAGGCCAGGACCTGTATGAAAACGGCAAAATCCTCATCATGGTTTCTTCCGGCCTGGTTGCCGTGATCTGCATCGGCATCGCTGTTTCCATGCTGTCCACCGTGGTTCGGCCGATCCAGAAGCTGACCATGATCATGGGCCGTCTGGCGAACCGGGAACTTTCGGTCGCCGTCGATGGAACGGAGCGGAAGGACGAGTTGGGCGCCATGGCCAGAGCGGTCCAGATCTTCAAGGACGGTCTGATCGAGGCCGACCGGCTCGCCGCCGCCGAGGCGGCCGAACAGCAGACCAAGGCACGGCGTACCGCGGCGATCGAGCGTCTGCTGGCATCCTTCGAGACGTCGTCCGGCGCCGCGCTGCGCACCGTGGCGTCGGCCGCGTCGGAATTGGACACCACCGCGCACGCCATGTCGGCGATGGCGCAGCAGACCAGCAGCCAGGCCACCGTCGTGGCGTCGGCCGCCGAACAGACCAGCGCCAACGTCCAGACGGTCGCGACCGCGACCGAGGAGATGGCCAGCTCGATCCGGGAGATCGGCAGCCAGATCGCCCGCTCGGCCGACATTGCCGGCAAGGCGGTGACGGAGGCGGCGCAGACCAGCGACGCGGTGCGCAGCCTCGCCGATGCAGCCCAGCGGATCGGGGCGGTGGTGGAACTCATCAACTCCATCGCCAGCCAGACCAACCTGCTGGCCCTGAACGCCACCATCGAAGCGGCGCGGGCGGGAGAGGCCGGCAAGGGCTTCGCCGTGGTCGCCAGCGAGGTGAAGAGTCTTGCCGGCCAGACCGCCAAGGCGACGGAGGAGATTGCCGGCCAGATCGGCGCCATCCAGCAGACGACCTATGGCGTGGTGACGGCGATCACCGGCATCGGCGGCACCATCGGCCGCATCAACGACATCACCACCGGCATCGCCGCCGCGATCGAGGAGCAGAGCGCGGCAACCAACGAGATTTCCCGCAATGTCCAGCAGGCCGCCGCTGGCACGCAGGAGGTGACGGGCAGCATCGTCCAGGTCAATCAAGCCGCAGGCGAGGCCGGCAATTCCGCCGGTCAGGTGCTGGGCGCCGCCAGTGAACTGTCCAAACAGGCAGAGTTGATGCGCCGGGATGTCGAGAAGTTCCTGAGCGACATCAAGGCGGCCTGACGTCGGCGGTCATCGGGTATGGGCGCATCGCCGTTGGTGCGGCGGCGATGCCTCTACTCTCCATCCCTGATCGATCCGTCGATGTCCGGAGCGATCTCGGCCGGGCGCCAGCCGTCCTCGCCCAGGCATTCCAGCGGATGGAACTTCGCCTTGTAGGCCATCTTTCGGCTGTGGGCGATCCAATAGCCAAGATAGACATAGGGCATGCCGGCCAACCGTGCCCGTTCGATCAGGCCCAGGATCATGAAGGTGCCCAGGCTGCGGCGGTCCTGCGCCGCGTCGTAGAAGCTGTAGACCGCCGAATAGCCGTCCGACAGCCGGTCGGTCAGCATGCAGCCGACCAGCTGCCCGCGCTCGTCGCGCGCCTCCAGCAGGTTGGTGTCCGCCCTGCCCTCGTCCACCATGGCGGCGAAATCACCCATCGCCATGCGGGCCATGTCGGAATCGCCATGGCGGGAGTTCTGGTAGAGCGCAAAAAGCCGGTACTGCTCCGACGTGGCGTAGGCCGGGCGTTCGGCCAGCGTCACCCCTTCGTTCAGCTTCAGCACCCGGCGCTGCGACCGGGTCGGCACGAACTCCGCAACCGGCACGCGTACCGGCACGCAAGCTTGGCAGTTGGGACAGACCGGGCGATAGACGATGTCGTGGCTGCGGCGGAAGCCGGCGCGCGACAGGGTCGAGTTCACCTCGGTCGCGAAGGGACCGATCAGGCGGGTGAACAGCTTGCGTTCAACACGTCCGGGCAGATAGGGGCAGGGCATCGGCCCCGACCGGAAGAATTGCTGCAATGGACGCTGCGGCGGCTGGATGACCGACATTCTGACCGACAACCACCACGACAGTGAGGAGGAGGCGGAGGAGCGTGAACCCCTCCGCCGCACCAGAGCTTACTGCGACTGGCTCTGAACTGCCAGAGGAGGCTGAGCACCGAAGAAGGCTTGCGCGATCTCCGTGGTCACGACGCTCAGTTGCAGCTGTATCCAGTCGAGATATTCGTGCAGGCCGTCACGCAGCACCGCATCGATCGGACGGGACAGCAGCGCGGCCAGCAGCTCGTCCACCCGCTCCATCGCCGCCGAGCCGCCGCGCAGGTCGTAGCGCGAGCGCATCCGCGTCAGCACCCCGTCGATCTGCCGCACGCACATCACGACGGAGCGCGGGAATCCCTCGTTGAACAGCATGAAGCCGGCGACCGTGGTCGGCGACATGCCGCGGGGATAGACGCGGCGGAAGGCGTGGTAGCCGGCGGTGCAGCGCAGGACCGTCGTCCATTGGCTGACGTCCAGCGTGGACCCGACCTCGGCCGGCGACGGCAGCAGCGTGTGGTACTTGATGTCGAGCAGGCGCGTGGTCTGGTCCGCCCGCTCGATATACTTGCCCATCTGGTAGAAGTACCAGCCCTGGTCGCGGTAGAAGGTGCCCTCGGTGATGCCGGTGTGGGTCTGGCATTCCTCCTTGATCCAGGTGCAGACCTTGGACAGGTTCTGCGCCGCCACGTCCTTGACCGACATCTCCAGCAGCTTGTTGTGGAACACGTTGATCTGCGTCCACATCTCCGTCGAGATCCAGGGGCGCAGGGTCCGCGCGTTCTCCCGCGCCATCCGCAGCATCGACAGCAGCGAATTCTGGTTCTGCGCGTCGAACATGTAATAGTGGATCACCGCTTCCGCCGTCGGGCGGTCGTGGCGGCTGAAGAAGTCCTTCTCGTCGGCGTTCAGCTGGACGATGGAGAACCAGTTGGTGGCCCCGCGGGTGTCGCGCGCGAAGGTTTCGTGCACGTCCAGGATGCGGGCCAGATTCTCGGCCCGTTCCATGTAGCGGGCCATCCAGAAAATGCACTCTGCGTAACGGGACAGCAGGTTCATGCCGCACCACCTTCCAGAACCCAGGTGTCCTTGGAGCCGCCGCCCTGGGACGAATTGACGATCAGCGTGCCCTTCTTCAGCGCCACGCGCGACAGGCCGCCGGGCAGGACCCAGGTGCTCTTGCCGGTGATGGCGAAGGGGCGCAGATCGACGTGGCGCGGCTCGATGGCGTCGTCGCAGACGGTCGGGCAGACCGACAGGTCGACCACCGGCTGGCTGATGTAGTTGGACGGATCGGCCAGCAGCTTGGCCCGGCAATCCTCCAGTTCCGCCTTGCTGGCGCGCGGGCCGATGGTGATGCCATAGCCGCCGGCCTCGCCCACCGGCTTCACCACCAGATCGGCCAGATTGTCGAGCGTGTATTGCAGGGCGTCGGCCTCGCGGCAGATGCGGGTGTCGACGTTGGGGATGATCGGGTCCTGGTCCAGGTAGTATTTGATCATCCGCGGGACATAGCAGTAGACCGCCTTGTCGTCGGCGACACCGGTGCCGATGGCGTTGGCCAGCGCCACGTTGCCCTTGCGATAGGCCTCCAGGATGCCGGGCACACCCAGCAGGCTGTCGGGGTTGAAGGCCCTGGGATCGAGGAAGGCGTCGTCCAGCCGGCGATAGATCGAATGGACCGGAGCGAGACCGTTGGTCGTCTTCATGAAGACGCGGTCGTTCTCCACCACCAGATCGCGCCCTTCCACCAGCGGCACGCCCATCTCGCGCGCCAGGAAGATGTGCTCGAAATAGGCCGAGTTGTAGGTACCCGGCGACAGCAGCACCACCTGGGGATCGTCGACCGGCGCGATCTCCATCATGGCGTCGAGCAGCTTGTGACCGTAATTGTCCACCGGGCGGATGCCGATGTCCTGCATCAGGTCGGGGAAGACCCGCTGCATCATATGGCGGTTCTCCACGACATAGGAGACGCCGGACGGAACGCGGCCATTGTCCTCCAGCACGCGGAAGGTGCCATGGCGGTCGCGCACCAGATCGGTGCCCATGATGTGGATGTAGGTGTTGAAGGGAACGTCCAGCCCGATCATCTGCGGGCGGAAATTATGGTTCCCCTCGACCAGATCCCGCGGGATCACCCCGTCCTTCAGGATCTTCTGGTCGTGATAGATATCGTGCAGGAACAGGTTCAGCGCGGCGACCCGCTGCGTGACGCCCGCCTCCAGATGCTTCCATTCCGGTGCGGAGATCACCCGCGGGATGACGTCGAAGGGCAGGATGCGGTCGACGGCGTCCTTGTCGGAATAGACGATGAAGGTGATGCCGAGATTGTAAAGTTCCCGCTCCGCATCCTGCGCGCGGCGGCGCAGTTCATCGAAGTCGAGCGCGGCCAGCCTCTGGCGGATCAGCGCCGTATGTTCGGCCGGCAAATCCATGGCTCCGAACAATTCGTCGAAGTACAGGCCAGGATTGTAGGATGACAAAAGGTCGGACGGTTTGCTCTCGGGTACGCTCACAGACTCCCCCGCGCTTGTATCTGACCGATCATCGCGGGCCGGGCGGCATCGCCCCGGCCATGTCGCATTGTGCAGGAAGTATGACCCATCGCCGCGCGCTTTGAACAGGGCAAACGCGCGCGCCGTTGTGCGACGCAATGACAAAGCAAGAATTCGGACGCGGGCGATTCCGGAAATTAGCGCCAAAGTACCGGCGGCATCGAAAACTTATCGTGCTTTGGTAGGGGCGCCGCCGCCGGACTGGCCGCCGGCCGCGGGTGCCGCCTGGGTCTCGCGCAGCAGGACCATGGTGATGCGGCGGTTGCGCGGGTTGTTGGGCTGATCGGCGACCAGCGGGTCGCGGTCGGCCTTGCCGACGACATCCTGGATTCGCGACGGGTCGATGCCGCCGGCCAACAGGGCGCGGCGGGTGGCGTTGGCCCGCTCGCTCGACAGATCCCAGTTGTCGCGGCCGGAGCCGGCGGGGAACGGGGTGGAATCGGTATGGCCGCTGATCGACAGCTTGTTGGGCAGTTTCGACAGCGCCTTCGCCACCTGCTGCACAAGCTGGCGGGTCTGCGGATACATCTGGCCGGAGCCGCCGGGGAACATCGACACGCGGTCCTGGTCAACGATCTGGATTCGCAGGCCTTCCGGCGTCTGGTCGATCATCAGATTCTGGGCCAGCGGCTCCAGTTCCGGAACCGACTGGATCGCCTGACGGATCTCGGTGGCGGCCTGCTGGAACTGGCGGGCTTCCTTGGCCGCGCCCTGCAGGCTGTCCATCGCCTCCTTCACCCGCTCGCCGAAGTCGGACAGCTTCTCGCCGGGCTTCTGGCCGGGGATGCCCAGCTGCTTGGCCATCTCCTCCATCCGCTTCTGGAATTCGGCGCGGGTCTCGCTCGGCTTCTGGTCGGCGACATCCGCATCCGCCGCACCGTTGGCGGCGGCATCCTTGCCCGATTTTCCCGGTCCGGTGCCCTGTCCGGGCCCGACGACCGATTCGGTCGGGTCGTCGGCATCGTCGGTCTGCTGCGACGAATAGCCGGGCGGACCCGACACCGGCACGTCGGCCGACATCGGCGAGCTGGGGGAGATCTGCGCGCCCGGCACCGTGATGGTCTTGCCGCCCAGCATGCCGCCGGAGCCCGACTGTTCGCGGCTGACCGACACGGGGGAGAAATAGTCGGCGATGCCCTTGCGCTGGTCCGAGGTGGTGACGTTCAACAGCCACAGCAGCAGGAAGAAGGCCATCATCGCGGTCACGAAGTCGGCATAGGCCACCTTCCACGCGCCACCATGGTGGCCGCCGTGTCCGCCCTTCTTCTTCTTGATGATGATTGGCCGCTCGTCGCCGCCGGAATTCCCGCTCATGCCCTGGCCGTGGCGAATGGTTCGAGGCCCGAAGGCCGATTTCCGCGCGCGGCGCCGCGGTGGATGCGGCGGCCGTCCGCCGCGGCAAAACCCTGACGGGGTTTGATTAAGATCCGTTTAACGACGTTGCCCCGGGGGAGGTGCGACGGAGACCGGGCGGAGATACGGCGCAGATGTGGCGGGGGATGCGACGGAGATGCGGCTTGCAGCGGATGGCGTGCTGGATTAATTCGCGGTATTTCCTACTTTCAGTGTCATCTTCGGCCACTCCGGGGGCCTTTCACGGGTCCCCTGCCCTCTTCTCCGCCAGCCCCTCCACTTCGGCCCACACCACAGGACGTCATGACCACCGAACAGCCGATCGATCCCCTCGCGTTCCGTTCCGCCCTCGGCTGCTTCGCCACCGGGATCGCCGTCATCACCACCATCGCGCCCGACGGGCTGCCGCTGGGGGTGACGGTGAACTCCTTCTCGTCCGTGTCGCTCGATCCGCCGCTGGTGCAGTTCTGCCTGGGCCGTGCCGCGATGTCGTTCGAGGCCTTCAACATCGCGCCGCATTTCGCGGTGAACATCCTCGCGTCCGACCAGGAGGAGTTGTCCAACCGCTTCTCCCGCCGCGACCTGCAAGAGCGCTGGGCCGGACTGGAGACCACCACCGGCCGTGGCGGCGTCCGCCTGCTGACCGGCTGCCTCGCCACGCTGGAATGCGACCGCGAGCATCTGCTGGACGGCGGCGACCACGTCATCGTGCTGGGCCGCGTGCGCAATCTGACCTCACGCGAGGACGGCGACCCGCTGCTGTATTTCCGCGGCCGCTACGCCCATCTGCGTTGATTTCTGGGCGCTGAGTCTTCGGTTCAGCCGGCCGCGCGGTGAAGGTCGCGGCCGGTCAGGTGGATGTTGGCATCGGGATCGAGCGCGCGGGCCATGATGCGCTGTTCGGTCGCCCGTTCGAACAGGGGGCGGTTCATGCAGACCTGCTGAACCGCCTCGTCCGGCTTCGGCGTGTGGCCGACGATGCCCTGCAGGGTGCGGCGGGTGACGAAGACCCGGCCCTGATACTCCCCGACCTGCACCGCGAACTCCACGGCGTCGGCCTCCTCGTTCCAGAAGGGGTCGTCGGGAAACAGGAAGATGGGCATCGGGTCCTCGTTCAAACAGGAATCTGCGGCAGAATTCACTTCAGGACATAGGTGATATCATAGCCGCTGCGTTTGAAGCGCGTCTTCAGCAGCGTGCCGTCCGCCGCATACCACAGGTCGCGTTCCACATCGCCCTCGATGCGGTGGTGGGCGGCCTCCGTCGCCTTGCCGCCGGCCTCCACCGTCTCCGCCCCGATCTTGCGCGTAGCCACCTTGTAGGGGGCCGCGTCGATCACCGACAGAAGCTCGCGGTGCTTCAGCACGTCCGTCGTCCACAGCGTCAGCGGCAGGGCGCTTGCCGGTGCCTGCTGCGGCTTGCCGTCCACCACCAGCCGATAACCGCCGGCATCGCGCACCATGTCGATCTCGTGCGGGGTGCCGTCGTCGTCGGTGGTGGCGGTCATCGACTCCAGAACGCCGCCCTTCCACATTTCCTCCCGCTTGTGGTCGTAGCGGAAGTTGATGAACAGCACCTTCACCCGCGTGGTGGCGGTGACGGTGACCTTGGTGCGGTCGCCCTGCGGCTCGATCTTCACCTGTTCGGTGCCGATGGGATCCTCGCCCATCAGGATCTGGTAGGTCAGCGAGCGCGCAGTCCCCTGGGCAGAGGCCGCACCCGGCTGACCGGTCAGCAGCGTGGCCGCCATCAGGGCAGCCGACAGGGTGGCGCAATTGGTGCGCATCGTCGTCATGTTCGTTTCCTCCCGGTTGATTTGGTGGGCGGCTCTTCCGGCCGCTTCGTCAGTCGTCCAGCAGCTGGGCCAGCTTCATCGCCACGCCCATCGAGCCTTCGACCTTCAGCTTGCCCATGGTGAAGGCCAGCATCGGGTTGAGCTTGCCGTTGATGAGCTTTTGCAGGTTTTCCGGCGAGATGCGGATGGTGCAGTCGGACTCTGCATCGTCGCGGCTGATGCTGATCGGGCTGGCGCGGCCATCGACCCGGATCACCTCCCCCTCCTTGCCCAGCAGGAAGCGGACCGAGGCGTTGAGCGAGCGCAGATCGCCGCTGCGGCTGCGCAGTTCCTGCAGAATGTCGTCGACCATGAAAGCGTGCCCTCAGGATTGTTCGTAGGACTGGTCTTGACAGTAGGCGCGCATTACGTTTACGTCAACGTCATAACGAAAGCGTTTCAGACGCCCGCCGCTTGTCGATGCCGCCCTTCGGTGCCGGCCGTCAGGTGATCCGGAACGCGCCACCGCCAAGGGGAGCGAACCATGCCCGAGCCGCTTGCGCAGAGCGCCAATCCGCCGACCACCAATGCCAATGGCGCCGCCGCCAATGACGCCATCCATCCCTGGCTGACCCACTACCCCAAGGAAATCGCCTGGGACCAGCATTTCGCGCCGATGCCGCTGCACATGCTGTTCGAGGAGGCGGCCGGGCGCTATGCCGACCGCCCCTGCCTGGACTTCATGGGCCGCCGCTACACCTACGCCGAGGTGCTGGCTCTGGTGAACCGCGCCGCCCGCGGTTTTCAGGATCTGGGGGTCGGGCCGGGGGTGCGGGTGGGGCTGTGCCTGCCCAACTGCCCGACCTACGTCATTTCCTATTTCGCGGTGCTGAAGGCCGGCGGGACCGTCGTCAACTACAACCCGCTCTATGTCGAGCGGGAGCTGGAACACCAGATCACCGACTCGCAGACCGAGATCATGGTGACGCTGGACCTCAAGCAGATCTATCCGCGCGTCGCGGCGATGCTGGCGCGCACGCCGATGAAGCGGATCGTCGTCTGCCGCATGGCATCGATCCTGCCGGTGGTAAAGAAGGCCCTGTTCAGCGTGCTGAAGCGCAGCGAGATCGCCGCCGTGCCGCGCGACGACCGCCATGTCGATTTCGACAGCCTTCTCGCCAATGACGGAACGCTGCGCCCGGTGCGGATCGACGGGCTGCGCGACGTCGCCGTGCTGCAATACACCGGTGGCACCACGGGCGTGCCCAAGGGCGCGATGCTGACCCATCACAACCTGCTGTCCAATGCGCGGCAGGTTCAAGCCTGGTTCCCCGAGGTGGCGCTGGGACAGGAGCGGGTTCTGGCCGTCCTGCCCTTCTTCCATGTCTTCGCCATGACCGTGGTGCTGAACATGGGGCTGGCCTGTGGGGCGGAACTGATCATGCTGCCGCGCTTCGAGACCGAACAGGTGCTGAAGACCATCGCCAGGCGCAAGCCGACCCTCGTCCCCGGCGTGCCCACCATGTACAAGGCGCTGCTGGGCCATCCGCAGGTCGGCCGCTATCCGATGACCTCGATCCGCTACTGCATCTCCGGCGGCGCGCCGCTGCCGATGGAGCTGAAGCGCCAGTTCGAGACGGCGACCGGCTGCGTGTTGATCGAAGGCTACGGTCTGTCGGAAGCCTCCCCCGTCTGCGCCGCCAATCCGCTGAAGGGCGTCAACAAGGAGGGCTCCATCGGCCTGCCGCTGCCCGGCATCGCCATTGAGATTCGCGACCTGGAGGACCCGTCCCGCAAGCTCGGCATCGGCGAGAAGGGTCAGGTGGCGATCGCCGGACCCAATGTCATGGCCGGCTATTGGGGCCGGGCGGAGGAGAGCGACCGCACCGTGGTCGACGGCTTCCTGATGACCGGCGATGTCGGGACGATGGATGAGGACGGCTACGTCTTCCTGCTCGACCGGCTGAAAGACCTCATCATCTGCAGCGGATACAACGTCTATCCGCGCATGATCGAGGAAGCGATCTACCAGCATCCCGACGTGGTCGCCGCCTGCGTCATCGGCCTGCCCGACGATTACCGCGGCCAGACGCCGAAGGCTTTCGTGCAGTTGAAGCCGGGAGCCAGCCTGACGGTGGAGGCTCTGCGCGACTTCCTGCGCGACAAAATCTCCCGCATCGAGATGCCGACGGCCATCGAGTTCCGCGAGGAACTGCCGAAGACCGCCGTCGGCAAGCTGTCGAAGAAGGAACTGATTGCCGAGGCGCAGCAGGCCCTATCGAACGGAGGATGACCCGAAGTCACTGCGTTGACCCGGACGTAAAGGGAAGCCTTATCACGCCACGGCAGCTGTGCTACCAAACGGAAGACGCATTGTGCCAAACGCAAACAAAAGGTCTTCCCAGGGATGGAACAGCTCTACACGGTCAACCAGCTTGCGGAGGAGCTGGGCATCACTCCGCGGGCTCTGCGCTTCTACGAGGTCAAGGGACTGCTGGCGCCGAACCGCGTCGGCAACAACCGGGTCTACACCAAGCGCGACCGCGCCCGGCTGAAGCTGATCCTGCGGGGCAAGCGCCTGGGCTTCTCGCTGGCGGAAATCCGCGAGTATCTCGACCTCTACAACGTCAATGGCGGGGTCGAGCAGCAGAAGAACCTGTTGAAGCGGGTTCAGAAGCGGCTGAAGGACCTCGCCCAGCAGCGCGAGGATCTGGAAGCCACCGTGCAGGAGCTGCGCGACATCGAAGAGCAGGTCAACAACACCCTGGCGGAGCTGAAGACCGCCGCGAAGGACAGCTGACCGGTCGGGCGCCCCTTCACGCGCCGATCGGCCCTGTGAGGGGAGAGATCGGAGCATGATGGGACAGCGACATCCGCGGGCGGCCTGCGATGCCTTCAAGGCGGGAGATGGGCGATGAACCTGATCTTCCGCCTGCTGGCGGTTGCCGCCGCCGCAATCTTTGCCGCGTGGCGCGGTCGACGCGCCGGGCTGCTGGAGCCGTCGGCTCTGCGATTCCGGGTCTGGCCGACCGACCTGGACCTCAACCTGCACATGACCAACGCGCGCTATTTCAGCGTGATGGATCTGGGCCGCACCGACCTGATGATCCGCGTCGGCCTGGGTCCGGCGATCCTGCGCAACCGTTGGCAGCCGGTGCTGGGCGGGGCGACCATCCGCTATCGCCGCTCGCTGCGGCCGTTCCAGAGATTCGCCCTGGTCAGCCGGGTGCTGTGCTGGGACGACAAATACATCTTCATCGAACACCGCATGGAAACACGGGGCGGACTGGCGGCACTGGCCGTCGTTCAGGGCGCCTTCGTCGGATCCGGGGGTGTGGTCGCGCCGGCCGAGGTTCTGGCGGCGCTCGGGACCACCGCCGCCTCCCCGCCGATCCCCGATGCGGTCGCAGCCTTGCGCGGGCAGATTCTGTCCGCGGCCGCCTGAACAGTTACAAGAACACCATTCGAGAGGAGACACGCCGTCATGAAGGTGCTGGTGCCCGTGAAGCGGGTGGTCGACTACAACGTGAAGGTCCGCGTCAAGGCGGATGGCAGCGGCGTCGAGACCGCCAACGTGAAGATGAGCATGAACCCCTTCGACGAGATCGCCGTCGAAGAGGCGGTGC
>NZ_LGQU01000120.1:0-52019 GCF_003115935.1 Azospirillum sp. TSH20 | reverse complement strand
CGCTCTCAGCGGACCTATGGTCCGCCTGCCGCGTCAGCACAAAGCATAGCTTTGTGCGAGAGCTGGGCGGGGGAGGGACTGCCGCCGCCTTTCCGAACAAGCACTTACCCCCTCCCCTGCGAAGCGGGGGAGGGTTGGGGTGGGGGCAATCGAAGCCGACCCTCAGCCAAACCCTTCAAACCGTTACCGAAACCAGTCCGCCCGGTGACCCGCCGCCAAGCCCGCCGGTCGCGGCCGGAGTGAAGCCGCCGGTCGTCGGTGTCGCAGCACCAAACCGCGCGGTCGTCCCGCTGCCTCCCGAAGCACTCGCGAAGGATACGCCGATCGACGTGGCGGCCGACCCGGAGTCGGTCGCCGCCGGGGTATAGCCACTGCCCGACGATGCTCCTGTTCCACCGGTGGAGCCGTCCGTCGATCCGTTCGCCCCCGTCTTCGCCGCGGCCGACTTCCGCTCGTCCTCCTGGGCAAGGCGGCTGGCGGTGCGGCGGTATTCCTCGACGACGCGCTGGGAGGGGATCTGGTCCTGGGTTTCGCCGGTGTCGAAATCGCGGAAATACAGAACAGCCACCCGCGCGCCTTGGTCATAGCGCAGGAAGGGGCTGATATAGCCGGGGCCGGAAGCCTTCTCCGCCTCGGCGCTCGCGGCTGTGCCGGTGCCCTCGGCGGGAAGCGACGTGGAAGCGGATCCTGCCTCCGTCGGCTGGAAAGCCGTCGGGCGGATTGCCGTCGTGCTGGAAACGCCACGGATCTCCATCGGTGCCTCCCGCGCTTCTTGCCCGCATTCCAGGCGTTGCCGTTGAGACGGCCCCCAGCCGGGCGCCGTCCCGCTTCGCTCTCCCAGCCGTCCCCTCTACGCGACCCGGTCCGGTTCAGACCGAGATATTGAGGTTCTGGCCGCGGGTGGGGGTGGTGTTGCCGCCGCTGGAACCGCTCTGGACCGTCTGCGCCTCCTGCTGGCGGCGGGTGCGCTCGGTTTGGTCTTCCTGCGCGGATTCGACGGGGGAGGTGGACCGCTGCGCCGCGGCCGGGCCGCTGCTGAGCGGGGTGACGTAGGGCTGCTGCTGATAGCTGCCGATACCGCCAATGCTGCTGACGCCCATGATCGTTCCTCCGGTCGCTGACGCGACGCTTCCTAACCTAACTAGGCAAATTTTGCCCGATCGGAAGGGTTAGCGCCAGCGAAATCGCGCGGTTGGACAGCTTTTGTCGAGAATGTCAACGATCAAAGTGGCTTGCGGCCAAAGGGTCACAACTCTTTTTCCGCAACCGGCTCCGCTCCGGCAACCGGGGCTGAGGCCTCCGCCGTCGACTCGGCATTGCGCCACAGGGCGGCTTCGACCGCCAGCGTCCAGAAGCTTTCGGCCGCCTTGCTCTGGCGGGCGCGCGGGCGGACCAGCCGGATCTGCACCGGAACGGTCCAGCGCTCGTCGCCGGCCGGCACCCCGGCGCGAACCAGGGTGCCGCGCGCCAGATCCTCGGCGATCAGGCTTTCCGGCAGCCAGGCCACCCCGCGCCCGTCGCGCGCCAGCGTGCGCAGAACCGCCGCGAGGTGGGAGGTGAAGACGGTGTCGAGCGCCGCGGGCAGCGGCTGCGCCGCCCGCACCGCCTCCAGGATGCGGCCCATGCCGGACTCGCGGCTGTAGGACAGGTGCGGCAGCGGTGCGCTCTCCCCGTCCGCCAGCAGATGGCGCGGCCGGCCGGCGGCATCGGGGGCGGTCACCGCCAGCAGCCGGTCGCCGCCGACGACGACGGGGCGGAAGGACTCCGCATCCAGCCGGCCGGCCGCCGCCGGGTGGGCGTGACACAGCAGGAACTGCGCCTGTCCGGCCAGCATCAGCCGCTCGCAGGCCTCCATGCTGTCGGACGACAGGGTGATGGCGCCCAGCCGCGCCCGCGCCTCCAGCGCCCGCAGCCAGGAGGGGAAGAAGGTCAGCGACAGCGCGTGGGTGGCGGCGAAGCGCAGGGTCGCGGCCTCCGATTGGGCGGCGAGCCGGGCCTCCTCGCGGCCTTGCAGCAGGCGGCGCACCGTCTCGTCGGCGAAGGGGCGGAAGCGGCGTCCAGCCTCCGTCAGCGTCACCGGCTGGGCGCTGCGGTCGAACAGCGGGGTGCCGGCCCAATCCTCCAGCGCGCGGATGCGGCGGCTGAAGGCCGGCTGGGTCAGGTGGCGCGCATCGGCGGCGCGGGAGAAGTTGCCGCAATCCACCAGCGCCAGGAAATCGTCGAGCCAGGAGAGTTCCATCGCCCAATCTTCGTCACGTCTGCCGGCCTCCGGCCACCCTATGCCGAACCCGCATGAAGCGTTCCGACCTTGGCATTGGCCCGGCGGCCCGCACCATCCCTACAGTGCCGCCATCGAACGCGCCACCACGCTGCAAGGGGAACCGCCATGCGCATCGTCGAAATCCGCGAGCAGACCGCCGGCATCAAGTCCGACATCGCCAACGCCTTCATCGATTTCAGCCAGATGACGTGCAGCGTCGTCGCGGTGGTCACCGACGTGGTGCGCGATGGCAAGCCGGTGATCGGCTACGGATTCAACTCCAATGGCCGCTATGCCGCCGGCGGGCTGCTGCGCGAGCGCTTCATTCCCCGGCTGATGTCGGCCGCGCCCGACAGCCTGCTGGACGACAGCGGCGAGAACCTGGACCCGTTCCGCATCTGGGCGCGGCTGATGACCAACGAGAAGCCGGGCGGCCATGGCGAGCGTTCCGTCGCCGTCGGCACCATCGACATGGCGGTGTGGGATGCCGTGGCGAAGATCGCCGGCGTGCCGCTCTACCGCCTGCTGGCCGACCGCTTCCGCGGCGGGGTGGCCGACGACAGCGTCTGGGTCTATGCCGCCGGCGGCTATTACTATCCCGGCAAGGACGTGAGGGCGCTGCAGGACGAGATGCGCAGCTACCGCGACCGCGGCTACAAGGTCGTCAAGATGAAGATCGGCGGCGCCCCGCTGGAGGAGGATCTGCGGCGCATCGACGCGGTGCTGGAGGTGGTCGGGTCGGGTGAGAACCTGTGCGTCGACGCCAACGGCCGTTTCGACCTCGACACCGCCATCAAGTATGCGGAGGCGCTGAAGCCCTACGGCCTGTTCTGGTACGAGGAGGCCGGCGATCCGCTGGACTATGCGCTGCAGGCCGAACTCGCCAACCATTACGACCGCCCGATGGCGACCGGCGAGAACCTGTTCTCCCACCAGGACGCCCGCAACCTGATCCGCCATGGCGGCATGCGGGCCGACCGCGACTGGCTGCAGTTCGACTGCGCGCTGAGCTATGGGCTGGTGGAGTATCTGCGCACGCTGGACATGCTGAAGGACAATGGCTGGTCCAGCCGCCGGGTGGTGCCGCATGGCGGGCACCAGATGTCGCTGAACATCGCCGCCGGCCTGCATTTGGGCGGCAATGAATCCTACCCCGACGTCTTCAAGCCCTTCTGCGGTTTCGCCGACGGTATCGCAGTCGAGGATGGCCGGGTGCGCCTGCCGGACCTGCCGGGCGTCGGCTTCGAAGCGAAATCGGAACTGTTCGCGACGATGAGCGGGCTGCTGGAAACCCGGTAACGCTGCTCAAGTTCAAGATCAGAACCTGTTCCATTGGGAGACGGCGTCATCAATCTTCGAATCGGCCATTGACCGAGTGCTCTACTGTGTCAATCTGTTGGTGGTCGCAACGTTTCAGAAAGGAGGTGATCCAATGTCTCATGGAGCCAGTCCGGTCGTCGCCGCATTGTTCGGTTTCGCCACTCTCCTGACGGCGGGGATCGCCAACGCGGACTGTTCGTCCAGCCACAGCGCGAGCGCCTCGCCGCCGCCGGCCTCCAGCACCGTCGGGTCGGCCGGCACACCGGCGCCGAGCAGCACGCGCGGCGGGTGACAGCCGAACGCTGACGACCAGGAACATCCATGCATGGAAACGGGCCGCCCCTCACCGGGCGGCCCGTTTTCCTTTCCGTTCGGTAACGGAATGAAATCCGGTTGTGGGTCGATCTATCCGAAAAATACCACAGCATCTGGATTCATTGCTTTTTCGCACTGTGGAACCCCATGTATTGGAATTTTTAATACTTACCTGCCACCATCGCGCGTGAAACCCCCGATACGGGTTCGGGGCGTGTTGGGAGGGCACAATGGATCATTCGACCGGTCATCACCATGGCTGCTGCCAGGGCGAACACAGCTCGCGCCGCGGGTTCCTGAAGCTGGCGACTCTGGGCGCCGGCGTGACGCTGATGGCGCCGATGATGATGAGCCGCCCGGCCCTGGCCGGCAGCGTCGACACGCTTCTGCTGTCCTGCATGGACTATCGCCTGATGGGCCATGTCGCCAGCTACATGAACGCCCGCAACATGCAGGCGAACTACGACCACGTCATCCTGGCCGGCGCCAGCCTGGGCGCCCTGACCGAGAAGAAGCCTGCCTGGGGCGAGGCCTTCTGGGACCATGTCGCGGTCGCCAAGGACCTGCACCACATCAAGCGCGTGATCGTCATGGATCACCGCGACTGCGGCGCCTACAAGGTCTTTCTCGGCATGGACCTGTCGCCCGATCCGGCCAAGGAGGCCGAGGTGCATGGCCAGTACCTGACCAAGCTGAAGGCGATGGTCAAGGAACGCCACCCGGACCTCGAGGTCGAACTGCTGCTGATGGGCCTGGACGGCAACGTCGAGAAGCTGGCGGCCTAAGGGAAAAATACCCTCTCCCGCACCGGGAGAGGGGAGGGGCCCATGCGGAGCATGGGAAGGGTGAGGGGTGATTCAAGGATATGGGATCCATGTCCACATTGCCCCTCACCCTCCCGCCTTCGGCGGGTCCCTCCCTCTCCCGGGGCGGGAGAGGGCCTGTGTCTCACCCTCACATATCCAGCCCCAAATCCAGGTTCGGGGCGCTGTGGGTCAGCCAGCCGCAGGAGATCATGTCGACGCCGGTCTCGGCGATGGCGCGGACGGTGGCGAGCGTGACGTTGCCCGACGCCTCGGTCAGCAGGCGGCCGTCGACCATCCGCACGGCGCGGCGCAGCGTGTCCGGGTCCATGTTGTCGAGCAGCACGACATCGACCGGCAGGCCCAGCAGCTCGTCCAACTGGTCGAGCGTGTCGACCTCCACCTCCACCTTGACCATGTGGCCGATGGCCGCGCGGACGCGCTCCACCGCCGGGCGCACGCCGCCGGCAACCGCGATGTGGTTGTCCTTGATCAGGACGGCGTCATCCAGACCGAAGCGGTGGTTGAAGCCGCCGCCCAGCTTCACCGCATGCTTTTCCAGAACGCGCAGGCCCGGGGTGGTCTTGCGGGTGCAGACGATGCGGGCATTGGTGCCCTCCACCTCGCGCACCAACGCGCGGGTGGCGGTGGCGATGCCGGACAGCCGGCCCATCAGGTTCAGCGCCGTGCGTTCCGCCGTCAGCAGGGCGCGGGCCTTGCCGGTCAGGCTGGCGATGGTGCCGCCGGGCGCCACGTCGTCGCCGTCGGCGCGCTCCACCGTCACCGAAATGCCGGGGTCGAGCAGGCGGAAGGCGATCAGCGCCGCCTCCAGCCCGGCGACGCGGCCGTCCTTGCGTGCGGCGATGCGGGCGGTCGCCACCGCGTCGGCCGGGATGATGCTGTCGGTGGTGATGTCGCCGGCCCGGCCCAGATCCTCCGCCAGGGCGGCGCGGACGATGGGCTCGATGGTCAGAGGATGCAGCATGCGGCGTCTCCGGACAGGGGACCGGCGGTGCCGGCCAGATCGCTGAGGGTCAGGGTGCGGGATAGGGAGGCGGGATTCGGCAGGGGATGGTCGCTGCGGCAATGGGCGCCGCGGCTTTCCTCCCGTGCCAGTGCGGCATGGACGACCAGCCGGCCAACCAGCAGCCGGTTGCGCGCCTCACCCCACTGGCGGACGATTTCCGGCGGGGCTTTGGCGTCTTCGTGGGCGTCGTCCTCCTCGCAGCGGAGCATGTCGAGCGCCGCCGCCAGCCGGTCGAGCTTGCGCCGGGCGGCCAGCAGCCCCAGGCCGTCGCGCACCAGACCGGCGCCGTCATAAAGCGCGCTGCGCGCCTCCGCCCCGATGGCGTCGAGCAGGATATAGCTGACATCGGCGGCGACCGCCGGTGGACGAGGCAGGGCGAAGGGCGGCAGCGGCGCCAGGGGTCGCTCCGCCACGTCGCGGGCGACGCGGGCGCCGAACACCAGCGCCTCCAACAGGGAATTGCTGGCGAGGCGGTTGGCGCCGTGGACGCCGGTGCAGGCGACCTCGCCGCAGGCCCACAGCCCCTCCAGGCTGGTGCGGCCGTCGGCGTCGGTGACCACCCCGCCCATGTGGTAGTGGGCGGCGGGCGCCACCGGCATCGGCTCGGCGAAGGGATCCAGCCCATGCTCGGCGCACAGCGCCAGCACGGTGGGGAAGCCGTCGGGCTTGGCGGCCAGCGCCGGGCGCAGGTCGAGGAACACCGGCTCCCCCGCCGCGACGCGCCGGCCGATGGCGCGGGCGACCACGTCGCGCGGCGCCAGTTCCGCCAGCGGATGCTCGTCGGGCATGAAGCGATGGCCGGCGTGATCGAGCAGGGTGGCGCCGGCTCCGCGCAGCGCTTCGGTCAGCAGCGGCACCGGGTCGGCATCGACGGCGAGCGCCGTGGGGTGGAACTGCACGAACTCCAGGTCGGCCAGCCGGGCGCCGGCCCGCGCGGCGATGGCGAGGCCGTCGCCGGTCGCCTCCGCCGGGTTGGTGGTGCGGGCGAAGGTGGCGCCGATGCCGCCGGTCGCCAGGATCACGCGCGGGGCGCGGTGCAGCACCCAGCCCTCCGGATGGCAGGCCAGCAGGCCGCAGACCCGGCCGTTGCGGAGCACGAGATCGACGGCGAAGGCATCGGTCTCCACCCGAACCGAGGGGGTGGCGCGCAGGCGGTCGGCCAGGGCGGTGACCAGGGTGCGGCCGGTGGCGTCGCCCCCGGCATGGACGATGCGGGCGGCGCCATGGGCGGCCTCGCGGCCGAGCAGCGGCGAGCCGTCGGGCGCGCGGTCGAAGGGCAGGCCGTCATCGAGCAGCCGACGGACCAGGGCGGCGCCGTCGCGGGTCAGCAGGGCGGCCATCGCGGCGTCGACCAGCCCGGCCCCGGCGGCGACGGTGTCGGCGGCATGGTCCTCCGGCCGGTCGCCGGGGCCGACGGCGGCGGCGATGCCGCCCTGGGCGTAGAGGCTGGAGCCGCCGGGCAGGCCGGTGGTCTTGGTGATGAGGGTGACGGCGCGCGGGGCGAGTTGCAGGGCGGCGGTCATCCCGGCAAGGCCGGAACCGACGACGATCACCTCGGCATCGCGGACGTCATAAGGCGTGCTGGAGGTCATCAAAGAACTCCTCACAAGTTCCTTCTCCCCCCTGGGGAGAAGGTTAGGATGAGGGGGTTCGGCGCAGCCGAAGAGATCCATGAGGTGCGACTCTTGCCCCCACCCTGACCCTCCCCCGCTGGGCGGGGGAGGGGGATTGGTTCACTTCGGCTTCACCGCCAGCATGCGTTCCACCGAGCGGCGGGCGCGGACGGCGAGCGCGTCGGGGATCTCGATGCGCGGCTCCAGGGTCTGCAGCGACTCCAGGATGCCCGACAGCGTCACCGTCTTCATGTGCGGACACAGGTTGCAGGGCCTCACGAACTCCGTCTCAGGCGAGGCGGCGGCGACGTTGTCGCTCATCGAGCATTCGGTGACCATCAGCACCCGCGGCGGCTTCTCCGACCCGACGAAATCGATCATGCGGGCGGTGGAGCCGACGAAATCGGCCGCCTCCAGCACGTCGGGCGGGCATTCGGGGTGGGCGATCACGGTCAGCCGGTCGAAACGGCGGCGGAACTCCTCGATCTCGGCGCCGGTGAAGCGCTCGTGCACCTCGCAATGGCCCTTCCAGGCGATGATCTCGACCTTGGTCTGGGTGGCGACGTATTTCGCCAGATATTCGTCGGGCAGGAAGATCACCCGGTCGACGCCCAGCGATTCCACCACCTCCACCGCGTTGCCGGAGGTGCAGCAGATGTCGACCTCCGCCTTCACCTCGGCCGACGTGTTGACGTAGGCGACCACCGGCACGCCGGGATGCGCCTCGCGCAGGAGGCGGACGTCGGCGGCGGTGATGCTGTCGGCCAGCGAACAGCCGGCGTTGCGGCTGGGGATCAGCACCGTCTTGGCCGGGTTCAGCAGCTTCGCCGTCTCCGCCATGAAATGCACGCCGGCCAGCACGATGACGTCGGCGTCGGTCTGCGTCGCCTTGGCGGCCAGCGCCAGGCTGTCGCCGACAATGTCGGCCACGCCGTGGAAGATCTCCGGCGTCTGGTAGTTGTGGGCCAGGATGACGGCGTTGCGCTCGCGCTTCAGCTCGTTGATGGCGTGGACCAGCGGCGCGTGGAACGGCCATTCGATGGCCGGCACGACGCGTTTCATCCGCTCATAGATCGGCGCGGTCGCCGCAGCGACGGTAGGGGTGTAGGCGAGTTCGGCGACCTCGGGCATCATGTGCTCCGCTCTATGCTCGTTCTGAGCAAAACCATATGTGCTCGATTAGAGCATATCAAGCGGAAAAGATCGGACGGAAACAATCGGGCTCCGGCGGCGTTGTGCGTGGCGTGGGCGGAGCCGGCAGCGCGGCTTCGTTCCGGTCAGCGCTGTCCGGAGATTTGCCGATGAAAGCCTTCCTTGCCGCCCTCGTCGCCATCCTCATTCTGGCGGGTGGCGCCTGGGCGATCCTGCCCGGCCTGTTCGCCCGCAGTGCCGACGAGACCTTTGCATCGGTGGGCGCGCGGGTGGGGGAGGAGGCGTCGGTCGAGCACCGCAACTTCTCCGGCCGTCCGCAGGGCGACCGTAAGGAGTGATCCTTCCGCCGGAGAAAAGGGATGACCTCGGCCGGGTAGCCCCGACCGGGTGAGGCAACCTTTGGTCCTGCCCGGCGTTGTCCATGTTCGGGCCAGTCATGGCTTTCGACCGGTCATGGCATTTGAAGAGAGTTCCGGAGCGGCTTGCGGGAGTGTGATGACGGTTCATGATCCGGAAAGCGGCGCGGATGGTTTGCGCGCCGACGTCTACCGGCTGCTGGCGCTGACGCTGTCGGCCCCGCCGGGCGCCGACCTGCTGGCGCTGCTGGGCAGCCTTGCCGGAGATGCGACGCCGATCGGCCGCGCCTTCGACGATCTGGCCGCCCGCGCCCGCGCCACCGATCCCCAAGCGGTGGAGCGCGAGTTCAACGCGCTGTTCATCGGCGTCGTCCAGGGCGAGTTGGTCCCATACGCCTCCTATTACCGCACAGGCTTCCTGACCGACCGGCCGCTGTCGGCCCTGCGCGCCGACCTGCAGGCGCTGGGGCTGGAGCGCGCCCCCGACGTGTCGGAGCCGGAGGACCACATCGCGGCACTCTGCGACGTGATGGCGGTGCTGATCCGCGAGGGGGCCGACCCGGCGGTGCAGCGCCACATGTTGGACAGCCATCTGCTGCCCTGGGCCGACCGCTTCTTTCAGGATCTGGAAGGGGCGGAGGCGGCCGGCCTCTACCGCCCGGTCGGCACCATCGGCCGCCTGTTCCTGGAGATCGAACAGGAAGCACTCAACCGACAGACCGACCAGTTGGAGGAGGCCGACGCATGAAGACGCCGCCAGAACCCTCACGTAATTCCGCGCCGCGCAATCCCCTGCAACGCCGCGACATCCTGAAGACGCTGGGCCTCGGCGCGGCCGGTGCCGCCGCGGCGGCCGTGCTGCCGACGGGGGATGAAGCGCAGGCGATGGAATCGCCGCAGGAGCAGGTGAAGACCCGCTATCGCGAAACCGAACACGTCAAGCGCTTCTATGCGCTGAACCGCCTGTAGGGCGATCCGGAGGGTGTCCATGCTGGTCAAACGCAGCTCGGCGAAATCGACAGGCAACAAGCGCTCCGGTCTGGTCGCCGCGCTGGCCGACAGCCTGGAGTCGGGCGTCAGCCGCCGCGGCTTCCTGCGCCGCTCCGGCCTTGCCGCGGGAGGCATCGCTGCCGTCGGCGCTCTGCCGGGCGCGATGATCCGCAAGGCGGAGGCCGGTCCCATCCTGCCGAACGTTGAGGTGGTGACGCGCAAGAATGTCTGCACCCACTGCTCGGTCGGCTGCACGGTGATCGCGGAGGTGCAGAACGGCGTCTGGGTTGGGCAGGAACCGGGCTGGGAAAGCCCGATCAACCAGGGCACCCACTGCGCCAAGGGCGCCTCGGTGCGCGAGCTGACCAAGGGCACCCGCCGGGTCAAATACCCGCTGAAGCTGGTGGACGGCGTTTGGCAACGCATCACCTGGGACCAGGCGATCGAGGAGATCGGCAACCAGCTGATGGAGATTCGGCAGGCGTCGGGGCCGGACGCGGTGTTCTGGCTGGGCTCGGCCAAATTCTCCAATGAAGGGGCCTATCTCTACCGCAAGCTGGCGGCCTTCTGGGGCACCAACAACGTCGATCATCAGGCGCGCATCTGCCATTCCACCACGGTCGCCGGCGTGGCGAACACGTGGGGCTACGGCGCCATGACCAACAGCTACAACGACATCCAGAACTCCAAGGCGCTGGTGATCGTCGGCGGCAACCCGGCCGAGGCGCACCCGGTGTCGATGCAGCACATGCTGCGCGGCAAGGAGCACAACCGCGCGCCCTTCATCGTCATCGACCCCCGCTTCACCCGCACCGCGGCGCACGCCACCGAATATGTCCGCATCCGTCCCGGCACCGACATCCCGGTCGCCTGGGGCCTGCTGTGGCACATCTTCGAGAATGGTTGGGAGGACAAGGAGTATATCCGCCAGCGCGTCTACGGCATGGACGAGGTCCGCGCCGAGGTGAAGAAATGGACGCCAGAGGAGGTCGAGCGGGTGACCGGCGTCCCCGGCCCCCAGCTGCGCCGGGTGGCGGAGGCGCTGGCAAAGAACAAGCCCAGCACGGTGATCTGGTGCATGGGCGTCACCCAGCACACGGTCGGCACCGCCAACGTCCGCGCGCTGTCGATCCTGCAGCTGGCACTGGGCAACATCGGCGTGGCCGGCGGCGGCGCCAACATCTATCGCGGTCACTGCAACGTGCAGGGCGCCACCGACTTCGGCCTCGACGTCAGCACGCTGCCCTCCTATTACGGGCTGGCGGAAGGGGCGTGGAAGCATTTCTCCCGCGCCTGGGACGTCGAATACGACTACATGAAGAGCCGTTTCGCCTCCAAGGAGCTGATGGAGGCCAAGGGCATCCCGACCACGCGCTGGTTCGACGCGGTGCTGGCCAAGCCGGGCGAGATCGACCAGCCGAGCCCCTTGCGCGCCATGATGTGCTTCGGCCATGGCGGCAACACCGTCACCCGGATGCCGGACATGGTGAAGGGGCTGGAGAAGCTGAGCCTGCTGGTCATCGCCGACCCGCACCCGACCACCTTCGCCGCGATCAAGGAACGGCGCAACGGCACCTACATCCTGCCGGCCTGCAGCCAGTTCGAGACCGACGGGTCGCGCACCTGCTCCAACCGCTCGATGCAGTGGGGGGAGAAGGTGGTGGAGCCGATCTTCGAATCGAAGGACGACTACACCATCATGTACCTGCTGGCGCGCAAGCTGGGCTTCGCCGACGAGATGTTCAAGCACATCACGGTGGAGAACACCCGGCCGGTGCCGGAGGACATCCTGCGCGAGATGAACCGCAGCTGCCTGTCCATCGGCGCCACCGGCCAGTCGCCGGAACGGCTGAAGATGCACATGAAGCATCAGGCCGATTTCGACAAGATCACCATGCGGGCCTCCTCCGGTCCCTGCGCCGGCGACTATTACGGCCTGCCCTGGCCGAGCTGGGGCCATCCGGAGATCAGGCATCCGGGATCGGCGGTGCTCTATGACACCTCCAAGCATGTGATGGACGGCGGCGGCGTCTTCCGCGCCCGCTTCGGGGTGGAGCGCAACGGCGTCTCGCTTCTGGCCGACGGCTCCTATTCCAAGGGATCGGAGATCGAGGACGGCTATCCCGAATTCACCATGGCTGTGCTGAAGAAGCTGGGCTGGGACAAGGACCTGACGCCCGACGAGATGCGCGTCATCCAGGCCATCGGCGGCGGCGGGGCCGAGGTCGACAATGTCAGCTGGCAGACCGACCTGTCGATGGGCATCATCCGCGTGGCGCTGAAGCATGGCTGCGTGCCGCATGGCAACGCCAAGGCGCGCGCCGTCGCCTGGAACCTGCCCGACCCGGTGCCGATCCATCGCGAGCCGATCTATTCCCCGCGCCCCGATCTGGTGAAGGCCTATCCGGCCATCGAGGACCGGCGCGACTTCCGTCTGGTCCAGCTTGCCCGCTCGCTTCAGTTCAAGGTGGCGGACAGCGACCTGCGCCAGCGCTTCCCCATGGTGCTGACCTCCGGCCGGCTGGTCGAGTATGAGGGCGGCGGCGAGGAAACCCGGTCCAACCCCTGGCTGGCCGAGCTGCAGCAGTCGATGTTCGCGGAGATCAACACCAAGGACGCCGAAGGGCTGGGCATCCGGGACGGCGCCTGGGTCTGGGTCTACGGGCCGGAGGACGGCAGCAAGGCCAAGGTCAAGGCGCTGGTCACCGACCGCGTCGGCAGCGGCACGGTGTTCCTGCCCTTCCACTTCTCCGGTTTCTGGCGGGGCGACAGCTTGCGTGGCAACTACCCGCCCAACACCGACCCGATCGTGCTGGGCGAGCCGGCCAACGGGGTGACGACCTACGGCTACGACCCCGTCACCTTCATGCAGGAAACCAAGGTCACCCTCTGCCGGGTCGAACCGGCATGACGTGCAGGAGCTGATTGGACATGGCCCGGATGAAGTTCCTGTGCGATTCGGAACGCTGCATCGAATGCAACGCCTGCGTCACCGCCTGCAAGAACGAGCATGAGGTGCCCTGGGGCATCAACCGCCGCCGGCTGGTCACGCTGAACGACGGCAAGCCGGGCGAGCGGTCGATCTCCATGGCCTGCATGCATTGCAACGACCCGCCCTGCGCCGCGGTGTGTCCGGTCGACTGTTTCCTGCAGACCGAAGACGGGGTGGTGCTGCACAGCAAGGATCTGTGCATCGGCTGCGGATACTGCTTCTACGCCTGCCCGTTCGGCGCGCCGCAATACCCGCGCACCACCGACTTCGGCAGCCGCGGCAAGATGGACAAGTGCACCTTCTGCGCCGGCGGTCCCGAACCGGACGGCAGCGTCGAGGAGTACCAGAAATACGGCGCCAACCGGCTGGCCGAGGGCAAGCTGCCGCTCTGTGCGGAGATGTGCTCCACCCGCGCGCTGATGGCCGGCGACGGCGCGATCCTGGCCGACATCTATCAGGAACGGTCGGTGCGGCGCGGCTATGGCTCCGGTGCGCCGGGCTGGTCCACCGCCTACGGCCGCAACGACCGCGGCTCCCCCTTCGCGCCCGGCGGGCCGGGGACGGGAGGGGCGTGAGGAGTTTCGCGGTGGGGAGTTAGACCCCCCACCTAACCTCCCCCGCTGGGCGGGGGAGGGACTGCCGCCACTCTCCCGCACAAGCACTTGCTCCCTCCTCCGCGAGAGCGGGGGAGGGTTGGGGTGGGGGCAAGTAAGGCGCCAATTCGTCAATTGGGAGACCACCATGCGCCCCCTGCACGCCCTGCTGCTGATCGCCCTGATGGCCATTGCTGGTCTGGCCGCTCCGACTTTCGCACAAGCGCAGCTCTATCAGGCGCCCGGCCCCAACTCGCCGACCACCAAGGAGCAGGTGCCGCTCTACGTCCCGCAGGACGACAAGGTCGTCGGCCGCGTCAGCATTCCGGACGAGAAGCTGGCGGTGCTGGTCCAGCCGGAAGGGCGGGAGTGGCGGGAGTGGCGCACCCACACGCTGCGGCTGGCCATCGGCGGGCTGGCGATCGGCATGACGGTGGTGCTGGCGATCTTCTTCCTTTATCGCGGCACCATCCGCATCCATGGCGGCAAGGCGGGGCGGCTGGTTCTGCGCTTCAACGGGCTGGACCGCTTCGCCCATTGGACGACGGCGGTCAGCTTCCTGACCATGGCGCTGACCGGCGTGATCCTGACCTTCGGCCGGCCGTTGCTGATCCCGCTGATCGGCCATCAGGCCTTCACGCCGCTGGCGGAGTATTCCAAGTCGATCCACAACTTCGTCAGCGTGCCTTTCGTCGTCGGGCTGCTGATGATCATGGCGTTGTGGCTGCGCGACAATATTCCGGAGAAGGCCGACTGGATTTGGATCAAGTCGGCCGGCGGGCTCTTCTCCAAGGCCGGCCATCATCCGGAGGCCGGGCGCTTCAACGCCGGCCAGAAGCTGGTGTTCTGGAGCATCGTGCTGGGCGGCATCGCGATGGCGGCCACCGGCTACCTGTTGATGGTGCCCTTCGCCGTCACCGGGATCGGCGGGATGCAGACCATCCACGTCATCCACGGGCTGCTGGCGGCGGCGCTGATCGCCGCAGTGATCGGTCACATCTACATCGGCACCATCGGCATGGAGGGCGCCTTCGACGCCATGGGCTCCGGCGAGGTCGACGAGAACTGGGCGATGGAGCATCACCGCCGCTGGTATCAGGAGCAGCTGCGCAAGGGCTATGTCGAAGGGCGCCAGCCGGCGGAGTGAGGCGCCCGACGCCCCGGCGAACGGATCGGTCATTGGGTGGGACACGAACAATCCCACCCCCGCACCGTCTCCTTCCATAGTACAATTTACCCTTCCCCTCTCAGAGTGGCTGAATGGCCCCCGACAAACGCGTTGGACCGGAGACCTGACCGGTTCACCACACTGAGAGGAACGGCCCAAATGCTCCACCAGGCTCTCGAAACGCTCCAGAAGCAGATCGCGCTCCGCCCCCGCTACGACAACTTTATCGGCGGCCAGTGGGTTGCGCCGGTGGACGGCCAATACTTCACCAACCTGACCCCGATTACCGGCAAGCCGCTGTGCGAGGTCGCCCGTTCCCAGGCCGCCGACGTCGAGCTGGCGCTGGACGCCGCCCACAAGGCCAAGGACGCCTGGGGCCGCACCTCGCCGACCGAGCGCTCGAACATCCTGCTGAAGATCGCCGACCGCATGGAAGAGCGGCTGGAGATCATCGCGCTGGCCGAGACGCTGGACAACGGCAAGCCGATCCGCGAGACCCGCGCCGCCGACGTTCCGCTCGCCATCGACCACTTCCGCTACTATGCCGGCTGCATCCGCGCCCAGGAAGGCTCGATCGCCGAGATCGACCACACCACCTACGCCTACCACTTCCATGAGCCGCTGGGCGTCGTCGGCCAGATCATCCCCTGGAACTTCCCGCTGCTGATGGCCGCCTGGAAGCTGGCCCCGGCGCTGGCCGCCGGCAACTGCATCGTGCTGAAGCCGGCCGAGCAGACCCCGATGGCGATCATGGTCCTGATGGAGATGATCGGCGACCTGCTGCCGGCCGGCGTCATCAACGTCGTCAACGGCTTCGGCATCGAGGCCGGCAAGCCGCTCGCCACCAACAAGCGCATCTCGAAGATCGCCTTCACCGGCGAGACCTCGACCGGCCGCCTGATCCTGCAGTACGCGTCGGAGAACATCATCCCGTCGACCGTCGAGCTGGGCGGCAAGTCGCCGAACATCTTCTTCGAAGACGTGATGGCCTCGGACGACGAGTTCCTGGACAAGGCGCTGGAAGGCTTCGCGATGTTCGCGCTGAACCAGGGCGAGGTCTGCACCTGCCCGAGCCGCGTCCTGATCCAGAAGTCGATCTACGACCGCTTCATCAAGCTGGCGGTGGAGCGCGTCAACAAGATCGCCCAGGGCCATCCGCTGGACGGCGGCACGATGATCGGCGCCCAGGCCTCGCAGGAGCAGATGGAGAAGATCCTCTCCTACATCGAGATCGGCAAGGCCGAAGGCGCCAAGGTTCTGGCCGGCGGCGGGCGCGCCCATCTGGGCGGCGAGCTGGAAGGCGGCTACTACGTCCAGCCGACCATCCTGGAAGGCCACAACAAGATGCGCATCTTCCAGGAGGAGATCTTCGGCCCGGTCGTCGCCGTGACGACCTTCGAGACCGAGGAAGAGGCGCTGGCCATCGCCAACGACAGCGAGTTCGGCCTGGGCGCCGGCGTCTGGACCCGTGACGGCAACCGCGCCTTCCGCATGGGCCGCGGCATCCAGGCCGGCCGCGTGTGGACCAACTGCTACCACCTGTATCCGGCGCACGCCGCCTTCGGTGGTTACAAGAAGTCCGGCATCGGCCGCGAGACGCACAAGATGATGCTCGACCACTACCAGCAGACCAAGAACCTGCTGGTCAGCTACAGCCCGAAAGCGCTCGGCTTCTTCTGAGCCCTGCTCCTCCCTATCGGGCAAACCTGGGCCGGGGGCGCGTCCCCCGGCCTTTTTTCTTTCGCCGCGTGGTTCCGTGATAAGGGAACGTCCCATGCCGACAGCCCCCGTCCTGACCGAACGTGTCACCGCCACCCCCGAAGCCATCGCCCTGCTGGACCGCCTTGCCGCGAAGCACGGGCCGCTGTTGCTGCATCTGTCGGGCGGCTGCTGCGACGGATCGGCGCCGCTCTGCCTGCCGAAGGGGGAGTTCAAGCTGGGCGGGCGCGACCTTTGTCTCGGCTTGGTCGCCGGCGCGCCTTTCTGCATGTCCGACGACACCTTCCAATGGTGGCGCAACACCCAGGTCATCCTGGACGTTATCCAGGCGCGCGGCGGCGGCTTTTCGATCGAGGCGCCGGACGGCGTCCGCTTCACCGCCAAGGCCCGCCTGTTCACCGACGAGGAATTGGCCGGCTTGCCCGATCCGCAGCCGGCAGAGAGTATCTAGGCCGAGCATCTTCAGGAGCCGCCCCGCATCATGTCCTCCTTCACCGGTCCGCGGATTGGTCTTGCCCGCCGCCATCCCTGGAGTACCCTTGCCGGATCGCATCCGCGCACGGAGAGGGAGGCGCAGGCGGCATCGATGTCCACACGCGAGATCTCCGCAGACGGCCCGGTGAAACCCGCGTCCGGCGACGGCATGCCGCGCGCCGTGACCCATGCCGAACGCCCCGACGAGGCGGCGCGGGACCTGCGTGCCGGGCTGGGCGAGGTGCCGCTGGAACTGGTGGTGGTGTTCTGCGCCCCCAGCTATGACCGAAACGCCCTGGCCGATGCCCTGGCGCGGGAGTTCGGCATGGTGCCGGTCATCGGCTGCACCACGGCGGGGGAAATCGGTCCCGGCGGCTACACCACCAACGCCCTGGTGGCGGTGGGCTTCCCGAGCGAGGATTTCTGCATCGTCACCGCGCTGGTCGACCATGTCGACCGTTTCGAGATCGCCGACAGCACCGCCATCGCGCGCTCGCTGCTGTCGCGCCGCGACCGGGCGATGGCGAGCCGGCCGGTGCCGCTGGGCGAGGATGCCCGCAGCTTCGCCATGCTGCTGATCGACGGCCTATCGATGAGCGAGGAGACGGTGGTCAGCGCGCTGCACAACGCCCTGATCGACATCCCGCTGTTCGGCGCCTCGGCCGGTGACGACCTGCATTTCGAACGCACCTTCGTCCTGCACGAGGGGGCATTTCATCCCAACGCCGCGGTGGTGACGCTGTTCACCACCAACCGGCCCTTCACCGTCTTCCGCACCCAGCATTTCGTCAGCTCCGACCGCAAGATGGTGGTCACCGGCGCCGATCCGCAGCACCGCATCGTCCATGAGATCAATGCCGAGCCGGCAGGCCGCGAGTACGCCCGGCTGGTCGGGCTGGAGGGCGAGCCGCTGACCCCGATGATCTTCGCCGCGCATCCGGTCGTCGTGCGGGTCGGGGGCCAGTACCATGTCCGCTCCATCCAGAAGGTGAACGACGACGAGAGCCTGACCTTCTTCTGCGCCATCGACGAGGGCATCGTCCTGACGGTGGCGGAGGGGGTCGACCCGGTCTCCAACTTCGATGGTCTGATCGCAGGCATCGAGGCGGAGGTCGGCGCTCCCGACCTGATCCTCGGCTGCGACTGCATCCTGCGCCGGCTGGAGATGGAGCAGCGGCAATTGAATGCCGTCATGTCGGAACGGCTGGCGCGCAACCGGGTTGTCGGATTCTGCGCCTACGGCGAACAGGTGAACGGCATGCACGTCAACCAGACCTTCACGGGCGTCGCCATCGGAGGGCGCTAAGCCATGGCCGGCATCCAAACCCGCAGCTGGACGCTCGATCCCGCCGACCGCATCGCCGAGTTGGAGCGCGAGAACGCCAAGCTCCAGCGCATCAACAAGGTGCTGATGGACCGCGTCGAGCGGTCGATGGATTTCCAGGGCGGCGCCTTCTCGCTGTTCCAGACCGCCATCGTGCTGGAGCAGAAGATCCGCGAACGCACGCTGGAGTTGGAACGCGCCCTGCACAAGCTGGAGGACAGCAACCGCGATCTCGCCCGCGCCAAGGAGCTGGCGGACACCATGCGCACCCGCCTGTTCGAGGCGATCGAGTCGGTGAACGAGGGGTTCGCCCTGTTCGACTCGTCCGACCGGCTGGTGCTGTGCAATCGCAAATACCTGTCCTACTGGCCGTCGGTATCGGGCCGCATCCAGGCCGGCATCCGCTTCAACGATCTGGTGGCGATGGTCGCCGCCGCCGGCGCGGTCAGCGAGCCGCCGCCCGACGTCTGGCTGCGCGAGCGGATGGAGCACCGCCACGACCTGAAGGGCGTGTTCCTCAATCGCCTGTCCGACGGCCGCTGGATCCAGGTGAACGAGCGGCGCACCCGCGACGGCGGCATCGTCGGCGTCTACACCGACATCACCGTCATCAAGCATGAGGAGGAGCGGCGGCGCGAATCCGAGCAGGCGGAGAAATCCGCGCTGATGACGCTGAACGACCAGCTTCAGCAGGCGAAGTCCCAGGCCGATCAGGCCAACCTGTCGAAGACCCGCTTCATCGCCGCCGCCAGCCACGACCTGTTGCAGCCCTTGAACGCCGCCCGCCTGTTCGTCTCGGCCCTGGCCGACCTGGAGCAGCCGGCCGCCAATGCGGAGTTGGTGGACAACATCGACCTGGCTCTGGCGTCGGTGGAGGATCTGCTGTCGGCGCTGCTCGACATCTCCAAGCTCGATGCCGGGGCGGTGACGCCGGAGGTCAGCGATTTCCCGTTGCGCGGCATCCTGGCGCCGCTCGCCACCGAATATGCCGCCGTCGCGGCGGAGCGCGGCATCGACCTGAAGGTGGTGGGATCGGGGGCGGTGGTGCGCAGCGACATGCGGCTGCTGCGCCGGATCGTGCAGAATTTCCTGTCCAACGCGCTGCGCTATGTCCAGGGCGGCCGGGTGGTGGTCGGCTGCCGCCGGACCGGCGACGGCATCCGCATCGAGGTGTGGGACAACGGCCCCGGCATCCCGCGCGACAAGATCACCGAGATCTTCCAGGAGTTCCGCCGCCTCGACACCCCCGTCACCAAGGGGCGTGACCGCGGCATGGGGCTTGGCCTCGCCATCGTCGACCGCGTCGCCCGCATGCTGGGCCACCCCATCACCGTGCGGTCGGAGCCGGGCCGGGGCTCCGTCTTCGCCGTCACCGTGCCGCGCGGGACGGAGCGTCGCGCCGTGCGCCCGGCCAGCGTCGCCGCCCGGCCGATGACCAACCGGCTGGCCGGCACCTCCGTGCTGGTGCTGGACAACGAGCCGGCGGTGGTGGCGGGGATGGAGGCGCTGCTGCGCGGCTGGGCCTGCGACGTGGTGTCGGCCACCAACGGCGACGAGGCGCTGGCGCTGCTGTCCGGCATGCCGCAGCCGCCGGATCTGCTGATCGCCGACTATCATCTCGACGACGGCGCGCTGGGCGTCAACGAGGTGGCGCGGCTGCGCGCCGCCTGCGGCCGCATCCTGCCCGCCGTGATCGTCACCGCCAACCGCACGCCGGAACTGGCGGACGAGGCCAAGGCGGCCGGCTGTCTGGTGCTGAACAAGCCGGTGAAGCCGGCGCAGCTGCGCGCGGTGATGTCGGGGCTGGTGGGCTGAGTCGAGACGTGATGATTTACCGGTAACGCCTTACCGGTTCGGCTGTTGTCGGTTTTCATGACCGACCCGGCTGCGTTGCGCGACAAGGCGCTCGAAATCCATCGGCTGCTGTGCACCGTTTACGGCTGCCCGGTCGCCTATTTCCACAGCCTCGACCCGCTGAGCGAGTTGGTGTCGTCGCTGCTGTCGCACCGCACCCGGAATGCGGCGTCCGGTGCCGCCTTCAAGGCGCTGCGGCGGCGCTGGCCCGACTGGGAGGCGGTGCGCGACGCGCCGGTCGCGGAGGTGGAGGCGACCATCGCCGGCGTCACCTGGCCGGAACAGAAGGCGCCGCGCATCCAGGCCATCCTGCGCCGCATCACCGAACGGGTCGGCAGCCTGTCGCTCGACCTGCTGTCCGGCATGACCGTGCCGGAGGCGCGTT
Organism: Azospirillum sp. TSH20; assembly: GCF_003115935.1. NCBI lineage: Bacteria > Pseudomonadati > Pseudomonadota > Alphaproteobacteria > Rhodospirillales > Azospirillaceae > Azospirillum > Azospirillum sp. TSH20. The sequence continues at coordinate 31,674 of NZ_LGQU01000120.1, read as the reverse complement.
CGTGGCTGGAGGAACTGCCCGGCGTGGGGCCGAAGACCAGCGCGGCGGTGCTCAGCTTCTCCACCCTGCGGCAGGCGGCGCTGCCGGTGGACAGCCACCATCACCGCGTCGCCGTCCGCACCGGCCTGATCCCCGCCAACGTCGCCGTCGGCCCGTCGCATGCGGTGCTGTCGGCGCAGTTGCCGGCGGAGTGGGACGCCCAGCAGGTCTACGACAACCACGAGGTCATGATGCTGCACGGCCAGCGCTGCTGCTACTATCAGGCGCCGGCCTGCGACCGCTGCGTGCTGCTGCGGCTCTGCCCGACGGGACAGGCGCTCCGCCCGCCGGAGGAGGAGCGGGAGAGGGCTTGAAGAGAGATGCGAAATCCCATCGGCCGTCACCCCCGCGAAGGCGGGGGTCCAGGTGTTCGTTCAGGCAACCTATTGGAATGGCTGGATTCCCGCCTTCGCGGGAATGACGGCCGAAAGAAGTGAAATATCGAGGTGTTGCACGGGCTACGGCTGTCAGCAAGGCGAGAAGCCGGTATGATGGTTTGTTATCAGCGATACGTCTCAGAAGGTTTCGGTGCAATGGACTACACCGGCTTGCTCGTAAAGCTTCGAGATCTGCCCAAGGATAAGCAGGAAACAGTGTATGACTTCGTGGAGTTTCTGGCCGCGCGCTATGGTCACTGTTCCAATGGTTGGTCAGACGGTGCCTGTTCCGGAACGCGTATCGGTGACGCGGCGCCTAACACAGACGACGATCCCGTTGCCTACAGCCTTCAGGACCTGAAGGAGCGCTGGCGCTGATGGCGACCGGCCGCGTGGTGCCTCACCCCATTCGTTTTGTGCATTGCAACACGCAGCCATTCCCAGAATGCAGGGCCGTTCACCACCAGCTGGGCCATATAAGAGAGTGAGGGCGACGAAGACGCCGCTCCGATCTTTATAAGACGAGGCCTGAGGTGATACACAAGATTCTGGACGCGATCGATGCAATTGTCGCGGAAAAACGCCAGAACGGTCAGCTTGAGGACTGGCTCAAGAGCGGTGCCGCCAAGCGCTTCTGCGAGAAGATTTCGTCCGAGCGCAAGCACTATTATCCCGCCTTGCTTCTCTACTTGGAGCGCAATGGCGGGCAGCACGTATGACGGCATATGGGTAACGGGAACGGGCCGCGGAATTCCGCGGCCCGCCCGTTTTCAAGGGACCCTATTCGGCCGCCAGCGGCTTCGGCATCATGCTGCCGGTCTGCTGGAAGCGGGTGTGCCAGGCGAAAGCCTCCTCCAGCAGGTGCGGGGTGTGGCCGCCGCGCTGGAGCGCCCGGCGCTGATAGTCCATCGCCAGTTCGCGGTAGCTGGGGTGGACGCAGTTGCGGATGATGGTCTCGGCCCGCTCGCGCGGAGCCAGACCGCGCAGGTCGGCCAGCCCGACCTCCGTCACCAGAACGTCGACGTCATGCTCGTTGTGGTCGACATGGGTGACCATCGGCACGACGCTGGAGATGGCGCCGCCCTTGGCCAGCGACTTGGTGACGAAGATGGCGAGGTGGCTGTTGCGGGCGAAGTCGCCGGAGCCGCCGATGCCGTTCATCATCTGCGTGCCGTTGACATGGGTGGAGTTGACGTTGCCGTAGATGTCGCACTCCAGCGCCGTGTTGATGCCAATGACGCCAAGGCGGCGGATCACCTCCGGATGGTTGGAGATCTCCTGCGGGCGCAGCAGCAGCCGGCCCTTGTAGGAGCCGATCTTCGGCAGCACTTCGGCGTACTTTCCGGCGCTGAGCGTGATCGAGGAGCCCGAGGCGAAGTTCAGCTTGCCGGCGTCGAACAGCTCGAAGGTGCTGTCCTGCAAAACCTCGCTGTACATGGTCAGGTCATGGAATGGGCCGTCGATCAGCCCGTGCAGCACCGCGTTGGCGATGGTGCCGATGCCGGCCTGCAGCGGCGCCAGCGAACGGCCCATCCGGCCCTGCTTCACTTCGCGGCCCAGGAACTCGATCAGGTGGCCGGCGATGGCGTTGGTCTCGTCATCGGGCGGCAGGATGTTGGCGGAGCTGTCCTGCTTGCGCGTCACCACGATGGCCGCGATCCGTGACGGGTCGATCGGGATATAGGGCAGACCGGCGCGGCTTTCCGCCGTGACCACCGGGATCGGCTCGCGGAAGGGGCGGCGGGTCGGGATGTAGACGTCGTGCATCCCCTCCAGATCCAGCGGCTGGGTCAGGTTCAGCTCGATGATGATCTTCTCGGCCAGGATGGCGAAGGTCGCCGAGTTGCCGATGGAGGTGGTCGGCACGATCCCGCCATTCTCGGTGATGGCGCAGGCTTCGATCACCGCGACATCGACCGGCCCCATCTGGCGCGAGCGCAGCAGCTCCACCGTCTCCGACAGATGCTGGTCGACGAACATCACCTCGCCGCGGTTGATCGCCTTGCGCAGCACCGGGTCGGCCTGGAAGGGCAGGCGGCGCGACAGTACCCCCGCCTCGGTCAGGATCCGGTCGACGTCGTTGCCCAGCGAGGCGCCGGTCATCAGCGTGATCTTCAGCTTTTCCGACGCGGCGCGCTCGGCCAGCGCCAGCGGCACCGCCTTGGCGTCCCCGGCGCGGGTGAAGCCGCTCATGCCCACGGTCATGCCGTCCTTGATGAGGAAGGCGGCCTCTTCCGCCGGAACCACCTTGCCCCACAGGGATTTCAGGCGGATGCGATCTCGGTACATCGGGCGTTCCTTTTATGAGTGCTTTTTGGCGAATGGCGAACGATCCGTGCCTTGGCGGTCGTATTTCTTGTTTGAAAATACTCATAAGGAGGCGCTGTCCGGTGCCGCAATTGTTCGTCCGGAATATCAGGCAACGCTCAAGTGAATGGGTGGGCGAATATCGGCTGAGCGGTGCGCATTGCGGACGTTGACTTGAAAATTCGCCGGCGCGATTTGATGAAACTCAGTTTCGCCTTCTGGTATTTGTGGTGGGCGACCGGTCCCGTGCCTGTGCACAGCTGTGCCTGTACGCGCCGGGGAGGAGGGCGTAGCATCGGCCCATCGATCCAACAGCAAGGAGCCCGCCGGCGTGGCGTCCCCGCATCGGCCGACCGTCAGCACCCGCAGTTACGACGGGCATGAACGGCGGCACGCCCATGACCATCACCAGATCGTGCTGCCGGTCGCCGGGACCCTCGACATGGAGGTCGGCGGTGCCTGCGGCCGGGTGGGCGACGGGCGCGGGGTGCTGGTGGCCGACGGCGTGCCGCACAGCTTCCGCAGCGGCGGAACCAACCGCTTCGTCGTGCTGGACGTGCCGACCGCCGGGCTGGTGCCGGAGGCGGCGGTGCGCGCCTGCGACGCCTTCTTCGCCATCGACGGCGCGCTGGACGGGCTGGTGCGTTATCTGGCGGCGGAGGCGGCCGACAAGCCGCTCGACCCGGTGCTGGCCCATCATTCGGCGGGGCTGCTGCTGCGCGCCCTGGAAGCCCGGCAGCCGCCGGCGCCGCTGTCGGACGACCCCATCGACCGCGCCCTGGCCCTGATGGCGGAGCGCTGTGCCGAGCCGCTGACGGTGGCGGAGTTGGCGGAGGCGGCCGGTCTGGCGCCCAGCCGGTTCCATGAACGCTTCCGCGCGCGGACCGGCAGCACCCCGGCCGGCATGCTGGCGGAGCTGCGGCTGGACCGGGCGGAGGCGCTGCTGCGGGAGGGCCGGCTGCCGCTGGCCGAGGTGGCGCTGGCGGTGGGCTTCTCCGACCAGAGCGCCCTGACCCGCAGCCTGCGCCGCCGCCGCGGCACCACGCCGGGGGCGGTGCGGAGGTCTAGATAGAGCGGGCGGCCTCGACGATCACCGCCGCGACGGCATCGGGACGCGACAGGTGGGGGGCGTGGCCGCTGTCGACCTCTACCGTCCGGGCGCCGATGCGCGACGCGGTGGCGCGCAGGAAGTCGGGCGGCAGCATGCGGTCATTGGTGGCGACGACATACCAGGCGGGCTTTGTTTTCCAGGCGGCGGCGGAGACCTTGGTCGCGAAGCAGGCCGCCGCCACCGGACCCTGGGTGGCAGCCAGCAGAGCGGCATCCTCGGCCGGCAAATCCTGGGCGAAGTTGCGGGCCATGCCCTCCGCCTTCAAGGTCAGGAAACGGTCCTTGTCCACGGAGACGCCGGACAGGCCGGCAGAGGGCGGGAAGGGCTTCAGCGTGTCGTTCGGCGATTGCCCGGCGTCGGGGGCGAAGGCGGCGACGTAGACCAGGGACTTCACCCGCTCCTGATCGCCGATCTGGGTGATGACGGCCCCGCCCCAGGAATGGCCGACCAGCACCACCGGCCCCTTGGTCCGGTCGATGGCGCGTTGGACATGGGCGACGTCGTCGTCGAGCGAGACCAGCGGGTTCTGCACCGCGACCGCCGCGAGCCCTTCCGCCTGCAGGCGGGGGATCACCCGGCTCCAGGAGGAGCCGTCGGCGAAGGCGCCATGGACGAGGATGATGGTGGGGGTGGAACTCATGAAGGGCGCTCCCGCTGGCGGTCGGATCGGCCAGTCAGAGCATGGCGGCGGCGCGGCCGTCCAGCGGGGGCAGGGACGTTTTTCTCAGGGTGGAAAAGGGCTTGGCCGTTATTCCGCCGGCTGCCCGCTCGTCCGCCGGCCGAAGGTGGCGACGCGGTAGACGTACCAGAGGGCGATCCCGGCGAAGACGATGTTGGACACCGGGTTCAGCCAGCCGGCGACCTGTTGGTAGCGGTCCTCCAGCAGATAGCCGGCGCTGGCGAGAAAGGTCGTCCAGATCGCCGTGCCGACGGTGGTGTAGAGCAGGAAGGAACCCAGCGGCATCTCCGACACCCCGGCGGGGATGGAGATCAGCGTGCGCACCGCCGGGATCATCCGGCCGATCAGCACCGAGCGGCCGCCATGCTCGCGGAATCGGGCGGCGGCCTGATCGACCTCCTCCGGCGCGATGGTCAGCCAGCGGCCATGGCGCCCGGCCCAGCGCTTCAGCCGGCGGCAGCCGACCCAGCGGCCGATCAGATACCAGAACAGCGCCCCCAGCAAGGCGCCGCCCGTGCCCGAGACGATGACCATCACCAACCCCAGGTCGCCGCGCGCGGCGGTGAAGCCGGCCAGCGGCAGGATCAGCTCCGATGGGATGGGGGGAAACAGGTTTTCCGCGAACATCAGCAGAGCGACGCCGACATAGCCGGTGTGCTCCACCATAGCAACGATCCAATCGAACACGTCCGTTCTCCCACGCTTGGCGCCCGCTCCCACCGTCGGACCAACACCGGGAAGGGTGGATTGGTTGCATGGAAGGGCTCGCACCGGCAGCCGGCTCTGCTTATGTTTGCAGGTGTAACGATTGAACGTGCGGAGGAGGGGGAAGGCGCAGATGGCGGCGATCAAGCTCGACCGGCATGAGAAGGGCATCCTGGCGGCCCTGCAGGAGAACGCCCGCCTGACCATGCAGGAGTTGGGCGACACCGTCGGCCTGTCTGCCTCGCCCTGCTGGCGCCGGGTTCGGTCGATGGAGGACATCGGCGTCATCCGCCGCTATACGGTGCAGCTCGACCCGCGCAAGCTGGGGCTTGGCGAGTGCGTCTTCGCCCATGTCACGCTGGAACGCCACAAGGAGAATGCGGTCGAACAGTTCGAGACCGCCATCGCCGACATGCCGGAGGTGCTGGAATGCTTCGCCGTCACCGGCGACGCCGATTACCTGCTGCGCATCGTCGTGCCGACGACGGAGGATTACGGCCGCTTCCTCAGTGAACGCATCTTCTCCATCCCCGCGGTGTCGCACGTCAAATCGAGCGTTACCCTGAAGGAGGTGAAGTTCGAGACCCGGCTGCCGCTCGACCATCTGGAGTGAGCGGGTAGGGGGCAGCAGGGCCGGTGACGCAAGGGAAAAGTCATTCGGCTGCCGCTTGCCGCTTGGCCAGCAGTTCCAGATGCACGCTGTCGATGCACAGATCCTCGTCCCCGTCCCACTGGACGGTGTCGCCATCCTCGCCGATCTCGGGCTTGGCGAAGATGGTGGGAACGAGCAGGGCGTCGATCTTGTGAAGGGCGATCCAGCCGGCCAAATCGACGGAAACCCTGCCTCCGCCGACCCAATCGACGGTCAGGACAGTTCCGGGCCCGGCCTCAACCGCAGCGATCAGCGGAACGGGGCGGGGGTCGATGCCAACGGTACCTTCGGACATGGGAACCTCCCTTCGTTCAGGGGGCACGGCGAGGACTCTCGCGAATCCACCCTGTGTATCCCCCTCACCCCGACCCTCTCCCCGGGGGGAGAGGGGGATTTTCTGAAGCTGGAAGATCTATTTATCCCGCAACTCCGCATCCAACGCCGGCGCCAGATCGCCGCCGCCGGCCATCGTCACCCGCTCCAGCCCCAGCCAGCCGGCCAGACGGTGCAGCTCCGCCGCCAGGGGCGCGGCGACGGTGTCATGGCTGGCGTGGGGTTCAGTGTGGGCGGCCTGGACCAGCAGGGTGGACGCCTTGCGGTCGGATTTCAGGTCGACGCGGGCGGCGATGCGCTCGTCCATCAGGAAGGGCAGGACGTAATAGCCATGCTCCCGCTTGTGGGCGGGCGTGTAGATCTCCAGCCGGATGCGGGCGCCGAACAGGCGTTCGGTACGCTGCCGCTCCCAGATCAGCGAATCGAAGGGGGAGAGCAGGGCGCGGGCCGGGGCCTTGCGGGGAATGCGCAGGTCGGGGGTGACGTAGGCGGTGCGCTCCCAGCCCTCCACCGTCACCGGCAGCAGGTCGCCGGCCTCCACCAGTTCCGCGATGCGCAGGCGGGCGTCGGCGACCTCCAGCCGGTGATAATCGCGCAGGTCACGCTCGGTCGCCACGCCATGGGCGCGGGCGGCGATGCGCAGAAGGGCGCGCTGGGCCTCGTCCTCCTCCGGGGTGGGGGTGTCGAGGATGGCGGCGGGCAGCACCCGCTCCGGCAGGTCGTAGAGCCGCTCGAAGCCGCGGCGGCCGGCGGTGGTGACCAGACCGGCCCAGAACAGGAACTCGACGGCCCGCTTGCCGTCGCTCCACCCCCACCAGCCGCCGGCCCCGCGCCCGGCCTCTGACAGTTCCGAGGCGCCCAGCGGCCCGCGCGCCGCCACCTCGGCCAGGACGGAGTCGATGTAGGGGCGGCGTTCGGCGGCGAAGCGCGCCAGCCCGCTGTAGATGCCCTCGCCACGCTCGGCCCGCGCCATGCGCCAGCGGAACAGCGGCTGCTGCTCCACCGGGATCAGTGACGCCTCATGGCCCCAATATTCGAACAGTGCCCGCCGCTTGCCGCCATAGGCCAGCCGGTCGAGCAACGCCGCCTCGTACGGCCCCAGCCGCGAGAAGAGCGGCAGGTAATGCGAGCGCACCAGCACGTTGACCGAATCGATCTGCACCAGCCCCAGCCGCCCGATCAGGCGCCGGGCATGGCGGGCCTCCACCGGATCGGCTTCGGGGGGCATGTTGGGGAAGCCTTGGGCTGCGATGGCGATGCGGCGGGCCTCGCGCAGGGACAGGCTGTCGGGACGGGGCATGGATCTGAAAGGAAAGGAAGCGGGGGAGCAGCTTGCGAATGCGTTTGATTTTCGTCAAGGCGGCGTGGGGGCGGGGGGCGCAGGCTGACGGTCAATCCTGCACTGCAGCACCCGTTTTTACGGAGTTCCCCTTCATGTCCTCCCCCAGTCTTGCCGGCCGCGACGACGGCCCCGCCATCCCGATCCTGTTCCAGTATGGCTTCCGTTTCTTCTTCCTGTTCAGCGGCGTGGCTGCCGTCGGGCTGCTCGGCGCCTGGCTGGGCGTGCTGGTGACCGGGGAATGGCCCGAGCATGCGGTCGGCGCCAGCGCTTGGCATGCGCATGAGATGCTGTTCGGTACGGTGGTGGCCGCCGTCGCCGGCTTCCTGCTGACCGCGGTGCCGAGCTGGACCGGAACCAAGGCGGTGTCCGGCGCGCCGCTGATGGCGCTCGCGGCATTGTGGATCGCCGGCCGCGTCGCCGTCTTTCCCTGGACCGGCATGCCGGAGCCGGTGGCGGCGGTGATCGACATCGCCTTCCTGCCGGGGCTGGGGCTGGCGCTCGGCCGGCCGCTGGTGGCGGCGGGCAAGTGGCGGAACAGCGCCTTCCTGATCCTGATCGGCCTGCTGACGACGGCCAACCTGCTGATCCACCTCGACTGGCTGGAACTGCTGGACGGCGGGACGGATGCCGGCTTCGCGCTGGGTCTTGGCGTCGTGCTGATGATGGTGACGGTGATCGGCGGGCGCATCCTGCCGGCCTTCACCCGCAACGGGCTGGGCAAGGCGGGGCTGGGCGTGCGGTCCTGGCCGATGGTGGAGCGGCCGGTGCTGGTTCTGACGCTGGCGCTGATCCCGGCGGCAATGGTGGCGCCGGAGTCCGTTGTCACCGGGCTGATCGCGCTCGCCGCTGCGGTGGCCCATGCGGTGCGGCTGGCCGGCTGGCAGGGCTGGAAGGCCTGGCGCTCGCCGATCCTGTGGATCCTGCATGTCGGCTATCTGTGGGTGCCGGTGGCGTTGGGCTTGCGCGGGCTGCATGCCCTGGCCGGGCTGCCGGCGGCGGCGGGAACCCATGCGTTGACGGTCGGGGCCTTCGCCACCCTGATCCTGGCGGTGATGAGCCGCGCCTCGCTCGGCCACACCGGGCGGCCGCTGGCGGTGTCGCGGCTGACGGTCGCCGCCTATGTGCTGCTGACGGTCGCGGCGGTCGCCCGCACCGCCTCGCCGCTGCTGCCGGTGGAGTTGGTGTGGTCGGCGCTGCAATGCTCCGGCTATGCCTGGGTCGCGGCCTTCACCCTGTACCTCGTCGCCTACGCCCCGGTCCTGCTGTCGCCGCGGGTTGACGGGCGGCCGGGCTGAGTGGCGTTGGCTGATTGGTGTTGGCCTACGGGCGGTCAGGCGGCGCCGCGGAAGTAGCGGTCGATGGCGTCGGTCATCTCGACCTCGCGGAAGGGCTTGGTCAGGACCGGCCGGTCCTGATGGCTCCGCGGCAGGCCGGCGGCGCCATGGCCTGTGGTGAAGACGAAGGGGATGCCCCGGGCGCTCAGCGCGTCGGCGACGCTGTCGACGCGCTCCCCGCGCAGGGTGACGTCCAGCAGGGCGGCGTCGATGCCGCCCTTGGCGATCAACTCCAGCGCCTCCGCCACCGTGCCGGCGGGCCCGACGACGCCGACATTCTGGACTTCCAGCGAATCCTCGATGGCCATGGCCACCAGCGGCTCGTCCTCGACGAGCAGGATGCGCAAGGGCTTCGATCGGTCGGCTTCCATGGACAGGCGGCTCGCTGATGGTCGGGGCTGTTGTCGGCCGTCAGATGGGGGTCTTAATCCCATATGGCAACCGGCGTGAGCTTTTCCGTTCAGCCCTCCGCTTGTCCAGCCCGACCTTGGTCATCGCCCATTGGGCCATCCGCGAGCTGCAGCTGGACTATCACCCCAGATCATCAAGCGCCTGTTGGAGGGACGGATAGAGCGCCTCCACCAGCGATCCGTCCGGCCGCACCGGCGACGGCAGGGTGTCGGCCCCTTCCAGCGCCCGGAACAGCGGCAGGCCGCCGACCTCGACGAAGCCGCCGCGCTCGCCATACTGGCCGACGATCCAGTCCTTGACCGTCGGGTCGCCGTCCAGCGCGTTGTTGTGCGAAATCAGCGCATGGGTGCCGTCGTCCGACCGGCGGTACCAGGCCCGGCAGCCGTCGCCGAGGTCCATCGGCGTGAAGCCTGCCTCGGTCATGGCCTTCCGCACCGCCGGGCGCACCCGGTCGGCCCGCAATCCGGCCAGCAACCCGGTATGTGGCCCGGTATGTGGCCCGGTCCATTGATCGAGATCGTCCGCTAGGTCGCTCATGTCGCCTCTCAGGTCTTGGTCCTGAGGAGACAACGCGCCAGGAGGACTTTTGTGCCACGCCGACCTGTCCGAATGTGGAGGGAGCGGCTGCCTGTTGGTGGCGCTGCGGCCACCACCTATCCGTTCAGACGTTTAGCGGCTGGCGGGTGCGGAGCGCGGCGAGCGAGCGGTCCAGCAGGTCGCGCAACCGCTGTTCCTGCTCCAGGACCGTGGCGGCGGGGGCGTGCTCCAGCTCCTTCGCCAAGTGGCCGAGGGCGGCGGCGCCGAGATTCAGCGAGGTGCCCTTCAGCGTGTGGGCGGTGCGGTTGTGCGGCTCCCCGGCGCGGGCCTGGGCGACCATGCTGTCGATGGTCTTCTGCCCATTGTCGGTGAAGCCGGCGACGGAGGCGGTCCAGTCGTCGGCCGTCAGCACCTCAAGCAGCAGGGACACCTGTTCCTCGTCCAGAAGGTCGGCGTCGGGAATGGCAGGCTGGTCGGCAGGCAAATCCGCAGGCTGGTCGATCATGGCGGGCTCCGGAGCGGCGGGTGCGGGGGCGGCCGACACAGCCGCGCCGTTGCCCAGCACCGATGCCATTTCGGCAAAGAGCAGGGCCGGGCGCAAGGGCTTGGTGACGAAACCGTTCATCCCCGCCGACAGGCATTCCGGCCGCGAACTGCCCGACGCATGGGCGGTCAGCGCCAGGATGGGGACGCTGCCCTGAGGGTCAGGCAGTTCGCGTACGCGGCGGGTGGCGGTCAGACCGTCCATGCCCGGCATCTGGATGTCCATCAGCACGAGGTCGAACGGCTGGTCGCGCACCATGCGCACCGCCTCCCCGCCGCTGGCGGCCAGCGCCACGCTGTGGCCGGCGCGCTCCAGGATGCCGCGGACGATGTCGCGGTTGACCTCGATGTCGTCGACCGCCAGCACGCGCAACGGCGGCAATGCCGCGACGCGCGCCGCCTCGCCGACGCTGGTGCCGTGGCCGGGCTCGACGCGGCGCAGGGCCGACGGGTCGCCGGGACGGGCGACGACGGTGAAGCGGAAGACGCTGCCGCGGCCGGGGGCGGTGTCCACCGCGATGCTGCCGCCCATCAGCAGGCAGAGGTCGCGGCAGATCGCCAGCCCCAGACCGGTGCCGCCATAGCGCCGGGTGATCGAGCTGTCGGCCTGGGTGAAGCGGTCGAACAGGGTCGGCACCGAACCCGGCGCGATGCCGATGCCGGTGTCCTCCACCTCGAACTCCAGAAGGAAGGAGTCGGGATGACCAAAGGCGATGACGTCGGCGGGGGCGCGGCCCAGCCGGCGGACCCGCACGGCGACATGGCCCTCCTCGGTGAATTTCACCGCGTTGCCGACCAGATTGAACAGGATCTGGCGCAGGCGGGCCGGATCGGTGACGATCACCTCCGGCACCGACGGCATCAGCCGGGCCGACAGCTCCAGCCCCTTGTCGGTGGCGTTCGGGCGCAGCACCTCCAGAACCCCGTCGATCAGCTGGGGCAGGGCGCAGTCCGCCTCCTCCAGATCGATGCGGCGGGCCTCCAGCTTCGACAGGTCGAGGATGTCGTCCAGCAGCCGCAGCAGGGTCTCGGCCGAGCGGCGGGCGACGTCGGCCAGCCGCTTCTCCTCCGTCGGCAGCGAGGCGTCGGCCAGCAGGGTCAGGTTGCCCAGCACGCCGTTCATCGGGGTGCGCAGCTCGTGGCTGACGGTCGCCAGGAACTCGGTCTTCGACCGGCTGGCGGCCTCCGCCTTCTCCTTGGCCTGGAGCAGCTGCTCGGCCGCCTGACGCGGCTCGGTCACGTCGATGCACAGCCACAGCTTGCCGATGGCGGTGCCGGCGCCTTTGCGAACCGGCACATTGTGCCAGCTGACGATGCGCCCGTCGGTCAGCGTCATCTCGCGCCGCTCGTCGCCGTCCACCGCCGACAGCAGGGTATAGTCGGTGTCGCGCGGGGCGTTGCCGGCATTGGCCAGCGTCTCGTCCAGCCGGTGGCCGACCGGCGCCACGGTGATCGCGAATAGGCCGGAGAAGGCCGGGTTGGCGTAGGCGATGCGCCCGTCGCCGCCGACGAACAGCACGCCGAAATCCATCGCCGACAGCAGCGCGGACAGGCGGGCGCGTTCCTGCTCCACGTCGCGGGCCAGCGCCTCCTGCTCGTCGAGCGCGACGGTCAACTGGTCGACGCGCTCCTTAATGGCGTGCGACATGGTGTTGAAGGCCGCACCCAGCCGGCCGATGTCGTCGCTCCCCTCCGCCAGTTCGGGCGGGCTGTAGTCGCCGGCCGCCACCCGTTCGCTGGCCCGCGCCAGCGCCGCCAGATGACGGGTCAGCCACAGGCCCAGCAGGGTCAGCAGCCCGGCAGACAGCAGGATCTCCGACAGGGCGATGGCGATGCCCTGGGTCAGCAGGTCACGCCGCGCCTCGACGATGTGCAGCAGGTCGAGACCGAACTGCACCGCGCCCAGCTTCTGCCCGGCCAGCGACACCGGCACCGCCACGTCGTAGCGGGCGATGCCGTCCTTGGTGTCCAGCGTCAGGGCCGGGTCGGGATTGGGCAGCGCGCGGTTTTCCGGCCAGCCGCTGATCGCCACCAGCCTGCCGTTGCTGTCGCTGACGGCGAGGTAGAGGACGCCGCCGGTGGAGCGGCTTTCGTCCAGCACCGCCTGCAGCGTCGCATAGTCGCGCTGGGCCAGCGGCGCCACCAGCGCGGCGTTCAGCACCGGCGCCACCTGCCCCGCATGCAGCCTTGCCTGTTCGGCGAGGCTGCCGTAGAGCAGCCGCACGCTGTTGGCGACCAGGAGGGTCAGCATGATCGCCTCGACCGCCATGGCGGCGACCAGCATGCGCCCGCGCAGGGTCTTCCAGGGCGCCAGACGGGTCAGGATCATTTCCCGGCCTTCAGAACGCTCCGGACCTCGTCGGCCAGCGGCTCCATCGATTCCAGCTCCTCATCCGTGACCTGACGGTAGCCGTCGAGCTGGTTGGCGTCGAAATAGGCCTTGCCCTCCGCCGTCCCGCCGAAGGCGAACAGGGCTTTGCGCAAAGGGTCGGCCAAGTCCGCCTGCCTGCCGTTCAGCATATAGACTCGGCCGGCCATCGGGCGGCTCTCGGCGATGGTGGAAAGCTGTGCCTGAACCTCCGGCGCCAGCTTGGCTCGGTTGGCCAGCGACATGAAGCCGGCCGACGCATCGCCGGCCAGGATCAGCTGGGCCACGCTGTCGGCAGCGCTGACATAGCGAAGCTGGATGTTGGGCAGCCTCTGTTCGGCCAGCCAATGCTGGCCCCACAGCGTCACCAGCGAGGACGGGCTGAGGCCCAGGACGGTGGTGCCGGCAAGCGACGCCGCCGTCTGGTACGGTCCCCTGGCAGCCGTCACCGCCACGGCGCGGAAATCGGCCTTGTAGGTCAGCAGCGGCAGATAGGCGGCGTCCTTGCGCAGCATCTCCGCCTGATGGCCGGTGGTGACGGCGATGTCGTATTCCTGGTCGACCGCCCGCCGGGCGAAGGCGGTGAAGTCGGGCGCGGTCACGATCTCCACCGGCCGGCCCAGCGCCGCCTCCACCGCGCGGCGGACGGGCTGGTACTGTTCGATGATGACGCGGGCGCTGGTGTGCGGGGCGATGCCGATGCGGAACGCCTGCTCCGCCGCCATGGTCGGAGCGGAAGTTGCCAGCCCGCACAGCAGGGCGGAACAGAGCGCGGCAAGGCCGGCCAACAGACGCATTGTCATGGATCTCGGATCCCTACGTTGTGCAGGCGTGAAATGCCGGCGCATGAACGGACAGCATTCGTGACGGCGACGGGCCGACCAGTGGCCTAAGACAAAAGATATAACATTCGATAAATGCCGCAGGTAGGGACAAGAGCGCGCAGGGTGGCCGGTTCCGCGCATGTCGCGGCCAGTTGCCCGCGATGCGAAGAGCTTGTGGAACTTTGGCCATTCCTGCTCGCATCATTCTGCCGGCCCTGCGCAACTTTGAAACGGACGAAGGGTAGGATTCCGTGGGCGTCCGAGAAAGATCACGCTTTGGTTGCGAGGCGGTCCGCTATGTGTCGGGCGTGCCTCCTCGCCGCAAAGGACCTCCGCCGTGCCGAAACGAGCCCTCGACCCGCAGTCCCCGATCTGCAGCGCCATCCGTCTGCTGCGCGACCACAGCCGCGGCTGCGCCAGCATCGAAACCCGGCGCCTGCTGATCCACACCGAACGCTGGCTGGTCTGGATGCTCCGCTGCGAAGAGGGCGAGGATTTGCCGGTGCCGGCGGAGCTGGCGGGGTGACGCGGCACAAACGAAAACAGGCCCCTCCCGGTCGGGAGGGGCCTGTTTCGTCTTGCGGTATCCGGCGGCGCGTCAGGTCGTGCTGCGCAGCTGCTCCGTCCGGCTGGAGCGGGAGGTGGCGTAGTGGTCCGTCGCCAGCAGGGTGTAGACCGCCGGCAGGACGAACAGCGTGAACAGCGTGCCGATCAGCATGCCGGACACGATCACCAGACCGATGGAGAAGCGGCTGGCCGCACCGGCGCCCGCCGCGGTCAGCAGCGGCAGCAGGCCGACCACCATCGCCGCGGTGGTCATCAGGATCGGGCGCAGGCGGACTCGGGCCGCGTGCTCGATCGCGGTGCGGCGGTCCACGCCTTCGTTGATCTGCATCTCGCGGGCGAACTCCACCAGCAAGATGCCGTGCTTGGAGATCAGGCCGATCAGCGTCACCAGACCGACCTGGGTGTAGATGTTCATGGTGGCGGCGCCGAAGAACAGCGGCAGCAGCGCGCCGCAGATCGACATCGGCACCGACACCAGGATCACCAGCGGGTCGCGCAACGATTCGAACTGCGCGGCCAGCACCAGATAGATCACGATCAGCGCGAAGGCGAAGGTGACCATCAGCTGGCTGCCCTCCGTTACGAACTGACGCGATTCCGACAGGTAGGCGTGGTTGAAGCCGGCCGGCAGCTGGGTGCGCGCCTGCGCCTCCAGGAAATCGACGACCTGCCCCATGGAGACGCCCGGCATCGGCACGGCGGAGAAGGTGGCCGAGGGCAGCTGGTTGTACTTGTTCAGCGCGTTCGGCTCCACCGCCGTATCCACCGACACCACGGTGGACAGCGGGATCTGGGCGCCCGATCCGGAGGTGACGTAATAGTTGGTCAGCGATTCTGGCGTCAGGCGGTCGGCCCGCGGCACCTGCGGAATCACCTCGTAGGAACGGCCGTTCAGGTTGAAGCGGTTGACGTAGTTGCCGCCGACCAGCACCGCCAGCGTGTCGCCGACCGCCTTCATCGACAGGCCGAGGTCGGCCGCCTTGGCGCGGTCGATCTTCAGTCGGACGACCGGGCTGTCATATTTCAGGTCGGTGTCGGTGACGATGAACATGCCGCTTTTCATGGCGGCGTCGTTGATCCGCTCGATGGCGTCGAAGATGGTGCGGTAATCGCCGGGGCTGGAGATCACCATCTGCACCGGCAGGCCGCCGGTGGAACCGGGCAGGGCCGGCGGCGACACCAGGAACACGTTGATGCCCGTCACCTTGCTCAGCTCGGCCTGGGCCAGCGGCTGCAGTTCCTTGGCCGACCGCGCGCGCTCGCCCCACGGCTTCAGGATCATGCCGGCGAAGCCCTGGTTCAGGGTCGGCATGCCGGTCAGGACGAAGCGGGTGTCGGTCTCCGGGAAGCTGGCGAAGGTGTCGTCGATCTGCTTTCCGAAGCTGTCGATATAGTCGAGGTTGGCATATTGCGGCGCCTTGGAGATGCCGAACAGGATGCCCTGGTCCTCTTCCGGCGCCAGTTCCGACATGGTGTTGGCGAACAGGTAGCCGACCGACAGCAGGATGCCCAGCGCGAACAGCAGGGTCGCGGCGCGATAGTCCAGCATGCCGTCCAGCCGCCGCTCGTACCACCCGGCCAGCTTTTCGAACTGCCGGTCGAGGAAGGCGGCGAAGCGGCCCTGGCTCCCGCCCTCCTTGAGGATGACGGAGCACATCATCGGAGACAACGTCAGCGCCACGATGCCCGACACGATCACCGACGCGGCGAGCGTGAAGGCGAATTCGCGGAACAGCGCGCCGGTCAGTCCGCCCAGCAGGCCGATGGGGGCATAGACCGCCGCCAGCGTGATGGTCATGGAGATGACCGGCCCGATGATCTCGCGCGCGCCGATCAGCGATGCCGCGACCGCCGATTTGCCGTGCTCTATGTGCCGGTGGATGTTCTCCACCACCACGATGGCGTCGTCCACCACGAGGCCGATGGCGAGCACCATCGCCAGCAGCGTCAGCAGGTTCAGCGAGAAACCGAGAGCCAGCATGAAGGTGGCGGCGCCGATGATCGACAGCGGAATCGTCACCACCGGGATCAGAACCGAGCGGAGGGAACCCAGGAACAGGAAGATGACGACGATGACGATGGCCACCGCTTCGAGCAGCGTCTTCACCACCTCGTCGATGGACGCCTGGATGAAGCGGGTGCTGTCATAGACGATTTCCATCTTCATGCCGGGCGGCAGGTTGCGCCGCAGCTCCGGCTCCATCTTGCGGATGTCTTCGACGATGTTCAGCGGGTTGCCGGTGGGGGTGGAATCGACGCCGATGAAGATCGCCTGCTGCCCGTTCATCGCCACGCTGGCGTCGAAGCTCTTGGAGCTGAGTTCGACGGTGGCGATGTCGCGCATCCGCACCAGCGCCCCGTCCTTGGCCTTCACCACCATGTCGCGGAACTGCTCCACGTCGGTCAGGCCGGTGTTGGCGGTGACGTTGGAGATGACGAAGACGCCCTTGGTCTGGCCGGGAGCCGACTGGTAGTTGTTGGCGGCGACCGCCGCCGAGACGTCGGCCGGTGAGATGTTGCGCGCCGCCATCTTGGCTGGGTCCAGCCAAAGCCGCATGGCGAAAGTCTGGCCGCCCAGGATCTTGGCCTGCGCCACTCCGTTGACGGTGGACAGCACCGGCTGCACCACGCGCGTCAGATAGTCGGAGATCGCCGCCCCCGACAGGTCGGGGCTGGAGAAGCCCATATAGAGGATGGAGGTCGTCTCGCCGGTCGATTTCAGGATGACCGGGTCGTTGGCCTCGCGCGGAAGCTGGTATTTGACCTGCTGCACCTTCGCCATCACGTCGGTCATCGCGACGTTGGGGTCGAAGTTCAGCCGGACATAGGCGGTGACGACGCTCTGCCCCTGGGTGGAGGAGGAGGTCAGGTAGTCGAGACCCTCGGCCGTCGCCACCGCCTGTTCGATCGGCGTCGCGATGAAGCCCTGCATCAGCTCCGGCGAGGCGCCGGGATAGCTGGTGGTGACGGTGATGACCGTGTTCTGCAGCTGCGGATACTGCCGGATCGGCAGCTCCAGCATCGAGCGGATGCCGACCAGCAGGATCAGCAGGCTGACCACGACGGACAGAACGGGCCGGCGGATGAAGATGTCGGTGAAACTGCCCATGGCATCGGCCTCAGTTCTGCGGCAGGGTCTGCGGCGGCGTGAGCGGATTGCTCTGCGCCTCGACGACCGCGGCGCCGTTGTCCAGCTTCAGCTGCCCGGACACCACGACGCGGTCGCCGGGGTTCAGGCCGCTGCGGATCTCGACCCGGTTGGCGAGGCGGTCGCCGGTCTTCACCGCCTTGCGCTCCACCACCATCTGCTCCTTGCCGTCCTGGCCCTGCTTCTTCATGGCGACGAAGACGGAATCGCCGTAGACCGTGTAGTCGACCGCGGTTTCCGGCACCGTCAGCGTGTCGGGCTGCGGCGGCAGGACGACGCGGACGCTGGCGAACATGCCCGGCCGCAGCTGGCGCTCGCGGTTGTCCATGGTCGCCTGCACCTTCACCGCGCGGGTGTCGGCGCTGACCTGCGGTTCGATGGTGGTGATCTTCGCCTCGAAATCGCGGCCGGGCAGGGCATCGACGTTGATCAGCACACCCTGGCCGACCGACAGCTTCGGCAGCGCCTGCTCCGGCAGGGTGAAGTTGATGTAGAGCTGCGACAGGTCGGTCAGGGTGACGATGGTGGCGCCGGGATTGACGTAGTCGCCGACATTGACCTGCCGGATGCCGAGGTCGCCGTCGAACGGCGCCTTGATCAGCTTCTGGCCGATCAGCGCGCTGGTGCGCTTCATGTTCGCGTTGATCTCGTCGAGCTGCGCCTGATACTGGTCGACGTTGCTCTGCGGCGTGGCCTGGCTGCGGCGCAGGTCGCGGTAGCGCTCCAGGTTCAGCTCGGCCAGACGCGCCTGGGCGCGCTGGGCCAGCAAATCGGCCTGCTCGGTGGCGTCGTTCAGCTGCACCAGCGGGTCGCCAACCTTGACGCGGGAGCCCGATTCGAAGGGGATGCGCTCCACCCGGCCGGCGACCTCGGGGGCCACCGTGACCTGACGGGCCGCCTGCAGCGTGCCGATGGCCGGCAGATATTTCGGGATCGTCTGCACCGTCGCGTCCGCCAGAGCCACCGGGGTGGGCGGCGGCTTGTTGTTGGCGAAGAAGTCGGCGATGGCCTTGGCGCGGAAGCTGTTGAAGCCGTACAGCGCCGCCCCCAGCAACCCGAGGATCACCAGCGTGATGACGATGCGCAGCGTCAGCCGCCCGCGCGTCACCGGCTTGCGCGGCGGCGTGGAGGGTGGGGCGGGCGGCGGAGGCGTTCCGCGGCCCGGCTCGGACGCCGGGTGCCCGAATGACGTCTCGGTCTTTGGCGAATGGTCCAGGGTCACGTTCGGCTACTCCGGTCTCTCGGGTGTGGAATTGTCATTGTCGGAGCCGCACTCGCGGGCGGCGATGATGTCGTCGCGCAGGCCGAGGCCGCGCAGGATGAACCAGACCGTCTGGCGGGCAAGCTCGGGACGGCCGCAGGGATAGGGCACCACCGTCCCGCCGGACAGGCAGACGGTCGCCATCATTCCGCACAGATGTTCGGCGAGCCAGAGCCCGTTCTCCGCGTCGATCGGCCCCGGCGCAAGGTCGCCGCAGGCGACGGCGGCGGCGATGGAGGCGGCGAAACAGGGCATGAAGCGGCTGCGGATGCCCTCATAGACCTGCCGCATGAACTCGCCGTCTTCCAGCAGGCTGATGATCGACAGACGGTGGCGCGCCCGTTCGTTGGGATCGGACGGCACCTCGATCACGAAGTAGTTCACCAGCCCCTGGATCATCTGCACCAGCGTGCCGGTGCCCGGCGGCAAGGCGACCAGCCGCTCATACTCCGGGTCGCCGTCGATGCAGCTGAGGAAGATCGCCTCGTACAGCGAGGCCTTGGACGGGAAATGCTTGAAGATCAGCGCCTCCGACACGCCGGCGGCCTGCGCGATCTCCCGTGTGGTGGTCGCGGCGAAACCCTTGCGCGCGAACAGCGGCAAGGCGGCGTCGAGGATCGCCCGCTTGCGGGCGCCGCTGTCGAGGCGAGGGGCCATTGGGGCGTTAAATCAGTAGCTTGTGATAAGTGAGTGCTTACTCACCTTGGCTGGCGGAGGTATAGCTTGGGTGCGACATTCTGTCCACAGCGGAATGCTGGCTCGTGAAGTCGCGAAATAGGTGAAATCGGTAGATGATTGTGATAAATTAAATATCTCTAATATATGGAATCATAATACTCTGCTGGACAAATCGCTTTTTGTGAACCAAGTCGCGCTATTTGTATAGACATTGGAAGTGTATTAAAGAATTTCAGAAATCCAGGATAAAGTTAGGAAGAATATTTTGGTGTCGCGAAGAGAAATTCAAAATTTTAATGATGTAGGATTATTATACTAGTTTTAATTGTTTCAATACTTTTTACAGGACGAAGTATCTGATCAAGGCTCCTTGGCTGGTGCTGCTGCTATCTTTTTTTCGGAGCAGTTGCTCAATCATCGCGCACGGAATGGGGGCTTGGCCATAGCCGCAATCTCCGTTGAAGGGCCGCATATCCCGGTATCACGATCAAAGAGTTCCACAAGCAGCGATTAATTTTCGCTGCCGAAAAGGAAGACTTATCTTTGCAATGGGAGGATTTAAAAATGACTGCCCGTACAACGAACTACACTTTTGACTACAAAGCGACATCCGACTCGACGCCAGAATCTATCCGGGCAACATTCGAATATTGCCAGGATTTCACCGGAGACGGTTTGGACGACGTGAAGGTCTCGTTTAGTGTCTTGAACGATCCGAACGCGGACCTTATCGGCGTGGCGTTCAGCGTCAACAACGATGCAGTGTCCGGGCTCTCCGTCAGCCAAATCACCGCCAATGGCACCGCCGGGCCTTACGCCGCGCTGATCGACGCCAACCGGATCTCCGACAATCCCGGCATGACCGATCCCGGCTTTAACACCACCGGCGGCACCTCGGAGGAGCCGTACGACATCGGCATCAAGTTCGGCAACCAGGGCGCATCTGACGGTGTCGTGCAGAGCGCCAGCTTCGTGATCAGCGGCACGACCGCCCTCGACGCCGAAGCGTTGTTCGACAGCAGCGACTGGTGGCTGCGGCTCCAGTCCACCGGACCGGACAGCGGGGGCAGTGCCAAGATTCAGGACGATCCGAACAACCCGATCGACCTGCTGCCATGTACCAATGAGCCGCCGCCGCCCGAGCACGCCTTGGCGCAGTCGCCTGGCTTCTGGAAGAACCACCTCGACCTCTTCCAGCAGGAAACCCACCTCGATCCGAACACGCGCTACGAAACCGTGTTCGGCGTGGACGTGAAGGGGTCGACCAAGGTGCCTTACTATTCCTCCAACCCGACCCTGTCGGAAGCCCTCTCGGCGCAGGGCGGCGGGGAGGCGGCGCTGCTGCGGTCCTCCACGGCGGCGCTCGCCAATTCCATGAGCGACGACCTCAACTATTACATGAATGCCGATCAACTCCATGAAGCCGCTACACTGGTCGGCACGAACTTCGACACGGTGTGGAATACGCTGGATAAGATCGACGTCAACGACGACCTGCACATTTCGACAGACGAGGTGATCGGCGCCGTGCGCGACGTCTATCTCAGCACCCCTGTGTCGTATGGTGGCAGCCAGACGTTCAACCAGTTCGCCTGGACCGATGTCGGCCTCGTGTCGTCGGCGTTCGACACCATGAACAACATGACCCACCTGGACGCCGCCCTGTTCGCGGCCTGATGGGCAACTGACGACCATGTGGACCGAATGGAGTGACGCCTCCTCGGTCCACACGGCCGCATGCCCGGCGTCACGTTCCCGCATCCCGATCTTTCGTCATTTTTTGAAGCTGTTGGGACGGACGAATGGTTTTCCGCACCCGCACACTCGCCTTACAGTCAAGTCATCGACCTGATCGGAAGGAGCGTGCGCGCGATGGAGCCCATCCTGTGGGAATGGATCAACGCCCTGGCGCGGTGGCTGCACGTCATCACCGCCATCGCCTGGATCGGATCGTCCTTCTACTTCATCCATCTCGACGCCTCGCTGCGCCGCCGAGCGGGGGCGCCGGCCGGGACGGCGGGGGATGCGTGGCAAATCCACGGCGGCGGCTTCTACCACATGACCAAATACATGGTCGCCCCGCCGCAGCTGCCGGAGGATCTCACCTGGTTCAAGTGGGAATCCTACGCGACGTGGCTCAGCGGCTTCTTCCTGATGTGCGTGCTGTATTATCGCGGCGCCGACCTGTTCCTGATCGACCAGGACGTGATGGCGCTCAGCCATTGGCAGGCGGTGGCGATCAGCGTCGGCGCGCTGGTGGCGGGCTGGGTCGCCTATGACCTGATGTGCAAGTCGCCGCTGGGCCGCAATGACGGGGCGCTCGCGATTGCCGGCTTCGTGATGCTGGTGGCGACGGCCTGGGCGATGACCGAGGTCTTTAGCGGGCGCGGCGCCATGCTGCAGGTCGGCGCGCTGATGGCGACGATGATGGCCTGCAACGTCTTCATGCTGATCATCCCCAACCAGCGCAAGACGGTGGCCGCCATGCTGCGCGGCGAGACGCCGGACCCGTCGCTGGGCAAACAAGCCAAGCAGCGGTCTCTGCACAACAACTACCTGACGCTGCCGGTCGTCTTCCTGATGCTGTCCAACCATTACCCGCTGGTCAGCTCCACCCGCTACAACTGGGTGATGGTGGCGCTGGTGCTGGTGGTCGGCACGGCGATCCGCCACTTCTTCAACAGCCGCCATGCCGGCAAGCCGACGCCCTGGTGGACCTGGGGGGTGGCGGCCGCCGGCATGCTGGCCTGCGCGTGGCTCAGCACCATGGGGCCGGCGAATGTCGATACGGCGGCTGCGGCGCCGGTCAAGGTCGGCTTCAATCAGGTCGAGGAGATCGTCTCCACCCGCTGCAGCATGTGCCATGCCGCCCAGCCGGTGTGGGAGGGCATCGCCGCCCCGCCGCGCGGCGTCGTGCTGGATGGCGACGGCATCCGCCGCCATGCCGAGCAGATCCGCCTGCAGGCCGGCTTCAGCAGCGCCATGCCCCCCGCCAACATCACCGGAATCACCCCGCAGGAACGCGCGGTGTTGGCGGCGTGGTCGGGGGACATTAAGTAATCCGCACTCTCCAACCCTCTCCCGGGGCGGGAGAGGGCATGTGTTGTCCCTACTGAACCGGAACCCTATGTCCGACCAGACCATCGCCGCCCCCATCTCTTCCGCCATTCGTGGGCGCCTGCTCAGCTTCCATCGCGCGCCCGCCGGGCCGGGGGACTTCGACTGCCTGACCTATCACGAGGACGGGCTGCTGCTGGTCGGGACCGACGGGCGGATTCTGGAGGTCGGGGACTGGGCGAACCTGCGCGGCCGGGTTCCGGAGGGGGTGGTGGTCGACGACCACAGCGGCAAGCTGGTGCTGCCGGGCTTCATCGACACCCACATCCATTTCCCCCAGACCCAGGTGATCGCCTCCTACGGCGCCCAGCTGCTCGACTGGCTGGAGAAATACACCTTCATCGAGGAACAGCGCTTCGCCGATCCGGCCCACGCCGCCGCCAATGCCGCCTTCTTCATGGATGAGCTGCTGCGCAACGGCACGACGACGGCGGTGGTCTACGGCTCGGTCCATCCGCAGTCGGTCGACGCCCTGTTCGCGGAGGCCGAGGCGCGCGGCGCCGGGATGATCGCCGGCAAGGTGATGATGGACCGCCACGCGCCCGCCGCCCTGACCGATACGGCCGACAGCAGCTATCGCGACGGCAAGGATCTGATCGGCCGCTGGCACGGGCGGGGGCGGCAGCGCTATGCGGTGACCCCGCGCTTCGCCATCACCTCGACCGAGGCGCAGCTGGAGGCGGCCGGCGCGCTGCTGCGCGAGCATCCCGGCGTCCATATGCAGACCCATCTGTCGGAGAACACCGACGAGATCGCCGAGGTGCGTCGCCTGTTCCCCGGCGCCCGCGACTACACCGACGTCTATGACCGCTTCGGGCTGCTGGGGCCGACCTCGCTGTTCGGCCACTGCATCCATTTGTCGGAGGCGGAGATGGGCCGGCTGTCGGAAAGCGGGTCGGTCGCCGTCTTCTGCCCGACCAGCAACCTGTTCATCGGCAGCGGCCTGTTCGACCTCGACGCCTTGTCGAAGCCGGAGCGGCCGGTGCGCACCGCCATCGCCACCGATGTCGGCGGCGGCACCAGCTATTCGATGCTGCGCACGGCGGCGGAGGCCTACAAGGTGCTGCAGCTGCGGCGCCAGAACCTGCCGGCGCTCGCAGCATTGCATTGGATGACCCGCGGCAATGCCGAGGCTCTGGGCATGGCCGACGAGGTCGGCAGCCTGGAGCCCGGCCGCTGGGCCGACCTCGTCGTGCTCGACCCCGCCGCCACCCCGGCTATGCGACATCGCATGAACGCGGTGAATGGCGATCTGGAGGAGGAGTTGTTCATCCAGGTGACGCTGGGCGACGACCGTTCGGTGGCCGCCACCTACCTGCGCGGCCGCATCTCGCACCTGCGGCAATCGGGCGCTTGACCCAATCCCCCAGTCCTTGTAGGAGTTCCCCCGTCATTGGGGAGTAGCCACCCGCCGGCGTTTGGATTCGGTGGGGTTCGCGTCAACAGACTTGGACGGTTCCGGCCTCCGGCCGCTACCGCCATGGCGCGCACGGCGGCCAGAGGGCCGACCCGGCGAGACCAGTGGATCGGGCATCTCCGCGGCCAGCCGGAGTCCGTCCGATTCCACTGTGTTGTCTGGCCCGGGAATAGCCATGATCGCCACGTCCCTCGCGCTTGCCTTCAGCCTTTCAATGGATAGCTTCGCCGCCGCTCTCGGCCGCGGGGCCTGCTCGCGCCGGTCCGGCCTGCCTGAGGCGGTGCGCGTGGGCGCGGCCTTCGGCGTCTGCCAGTTCGCCATGCCGCTGGTCGGCTGGGGCATCGGCATCGCCTTCGCCAGCCTCGTGGAAACGGTCGATCACTGGATCGCCTTCGGCCTGTTGCTGGCGGTCGGCGGCGCGATGCTGCGCAACGCCATCATGGACGGCGATGACGAGAGCGAGGAGGATTGCGGCCCGGTGCGCAGCGTGCGCGCCGAATGGCTGGCCCTGCTGACCACCGCCGTCGCCACCAGCATCGACGCCGCCGCCGTCGGCGCGGGTCTGGCGCTGGTCGACGTGGACATGGTGACGACCTCGGCGCTGATCGGCGCGGTGACCTTCGCGGTGGCCTTTGGCGGCGTGCTGATCGGCAAGGCCGCTGGCAATCATTTGGGCCGCTGGGCGGAAATGGCCGGCGGCGTGGTGCTGATCGGCCTGGGCGCCAAGATCCTGCTGGAGCATACGCTGGGGTGACACAGTCACCCATCCCGACCCCTACGGGAGAATCCCCCTCTCCCCCCTGGGGAGAGGGGACTTCTACCGTCTTTACTCCGCCGCGACGGTCTCGCGCGCGGGTTCCTCGGCAGGCACCGTGCGGATCAGGTGGTCGAAGGCGGCCAGCGCGGCCTTGGCGCCTTCGCCCATGGCGATGACGATCTGCTTGAACGGCACCGTCGTCGCGTCGCCAGCGGCGAAGACGCCGGGCAGCGAGGTCTGGCCGCGGTTGTCCACCTCGATCTCGCCGCGCGGGGTCAGCGCCAGCGTGCCCTTCAGCCATTCGGTGTTCGGCACCAGACCGATCTGCACGAAGATGCCTTCCAGATCGACCCGCTTCAGCTCACCGCTGTTGCGGTCCTTGTAGGACAGGCCGACCACCTTGTTGCCGTCGCCATGCACCTCGGTGGTCTGGGCCGAGAGGAGAACGGTGACGTTGGCCAAGCTGTTCAGCTTGCGCTGGAGCACCGCATCGGCGCGCAGCTGGCTGTCGAACTCGATCAGCGTGACGTGCGAGACGATGCCGGCGAGGTCGATCGCCGCCTCGACGCCGGAGTTGCCGCCGCCGATCACCGCCACGCGCTTGCCCTTGAACAGCGGGCCGTCGCAGTGCGGGCAGTAGGCGACACCCTTGTTGCGGTATTCCGCCTCGCCCGGGACATTCATCGAGCGCCAGCGGGCGCCGGTCGACAGCACCACCGTGCGCGACTTCAGCGAGGCGCCGCTGGCCAGCTTCACCTCGATCAGGCCGCCTTCCCGAACGGCCGGCACCAGGGCGGTGGCGGTCTGCAGGTTCATCACGTCGACCTCATAGTCCTTGACGTGCTGTTCCAGCGCCGCGGCCAGCTTCGGCCCCTCGGTGTGGGAGACGGAGATGAAGTTCTCGATCGCCATGGTGTCGAGCACCTGACCGCCGAACCGCTCGGCTGCGACGCCGGTGCGGATGCCCTTGCGGGCGGCGTAGATGGCGGCCGCGGCACCGGCGGGCCCGCCACCGATCACCAGCACCTCGAACGGGGCCTTGGCCTTGATCTTCTCGGCGGCGCGGGCGACGGCGCCGGTGTCGAGCTTGGCGACGATCTGCGCCACGTCCATGCGGCCCTGGGCGAAGGGCTCGCCGTTCAGGAAGACGGTGGGGACGGCCATCACCTGACGCTGCTCGACCTCCTGCTGGAACAGCGCGCCGTCGATGGCGACATGCTTGATCCGCGGGTTCAGCGCGCTCATCAGGTTCAGGGCCTGGACCACGTCCGGGCAGTTCTGGCATGACAGCGAGAAATAGGTCTCGAAGCGGAAATCGCCGTCGAGGTTGCGGATCTGCTCCAGCAGCTCCTCCGACTCCTTCGACGGGTGGCCGCCGACCTGCAGCAGGGCCAGGACCAGGGAGTTGAACTCGTGACCCATCGGCAGGCCGGCGAAGGTGACGCCGATGTCGGTGCCGTCGCGCTTGATGGCGAAGGAGGGCCGGCGGGCGTCGGCGCCGTTGCGGTCCAGCGTGATCTTGTCGGACAGCGAGGCGATGTCTTCCAGCAGGCCGAGCATCTCCTGGGACTTCGCGCCGCCGTCCAGCGACGCCACCAGCGTGATCGGGTTGGTGATGCGCTCCAGATAGGCCTTCAACTGCGTCTTCAGATTGGCGTCCAGCATGGCTTTCGTTCCCAACGTCTCGTGTCCGGGGCGGATCGCCTGCGCGGAATCGCGGCGGTCCGGGCGGAGAAATGGTGGCCCGAGTCAAAAGAGCCGGTCGGGCGGGCGGTCTGGTTTTGAAACAGTGAAGAGTTTGAAACGTCATCGTCCTCCCCGCGCAGGCGGGGATCCAGGCTTTGCAAGGACTGCGACAAAGAGCGCGCCTGGGTGCCCGCCTTCGCGGGGATGGGGAAACCGATGACGGACCTTGATGGCGGGGAGGCTTTGAAAGCCGGCCCGCAAGATCTCGCCCTGTGACCTGTCGGCCCCAAGGGTACTGCAACATATGTCCGCCGGAGCGGGGTGGGAGCCGGCCGAAGCCGGCCCCCGATCCTTGGGATTCCCCTTGCAGGAGACCCTTAGATCTTGCCGACGAGGTCGAGCGACGGGGCGAGGGTCTTCTCGCCTTCCTGCCACTTGGCCGGGCAGACCTCGCCCGGGTGGGCGGCGACGTACTGGACGGCCTTGATCTTGCGCAGCAGTTCCTTGGCGTCGCGGCCGACGCCGCCGGCGGTGATCTCGACGATCTGGATCTTGCCGTCCGGGTCGACGACGAAGGTGCCGCGGTCGGCCAGACCGACTTCCTCGATCAGGACCTCGAAGTTGCGGCTGATGGCCAGCGTCGGATCGCCGATCATGGTGTAGTTGATCTTGCCGATGGCCGGCGAGGTGTCGTGCCAAGCCTTGTGGCAGAAGTGGGTGTCGGTCGAGACGCTGTAGATCTCGACGCCCAGCTTCTGGAATTCGGCGTAGTTGTCGGCCAGATCCTCCAGCTCCGTCGGGCAGACGAAGGTGAAATCGGCCGGATAGAAGAACACGACCGACCACTTGCCCTTCAGGTCGGCGTCGGTCACGTCGATGAACTTGCCGTTCTTGAACGCGGTCGCCTTGAAGGGCTTAATCTCGCTGTTGATCAAAGACATTTGTGTTCTCCGATGAGGTGCGATGAATGGTTGTCGCCTCGATCTCCGGCCGGGGGCCGTGACATGCCCGACTTAGTGCGGCGCACCGGGTCGAACAAGAGGGCCTGCCTTGTGGCCAGGGGAGGGGGCGATGTTCCCGTGTCCCGTTGACCCGTGGAGGAATACGGGAAATCTGTTATCAAGAGAAGTAGAAAATACCAATTGGATTGATCGATAAAACCGATTACATAACCCGGCATGAAACCGCTCCCCACCCTGCGCCAGCTCCGCTATCTCGTCGCCGTCGTCGACCGCTGCCATTTCGGGCAGGCGGCGGAGGCCTGCCTCGTCAGCCAGTCGACGCTGAGCGCCGGCTTGCAGGAGCTTGAGGATCTGCTGGGCGCCACGCTGGTGGAGCGCACGCGCCGCTCCGTGCTGCCGACCCCGCTCGGCCGCGAGATTGCCGAACGGGCCCGGCAATTGCTGAAGGGGGCGGAGGAACTGGTGGACATCACCCGCTCGGCCGCCGATCCGATGTCGGGCGCGCTCCATCTCGGGGTGATCCCGACCATCGGCCCTTTCCTGATCCCCCGCGTGATGCCGGCCCTGCGCGAGACCTTCCCGCGCCTGCGCCTCTATCTGCGCGAGGATCAGACGGCGCGGCTGCTGGATCAGTTGAATGCCGGCAAGCTGGATGCGGCGCTGCTGGCCTTGCCCTATCCGATGGGCGACCTGGAGACGGAGGACATCGCGGAGGACCGCTTCTCCTTCGTCTGCCCCACCGGCCACCGGCTGAGCGCCGGCGATCCGGCCGAGCCGGTGACGGTCCCGTCGGAGGATCTGCTGCTGCTGGAGGACGGGCACTGCCTGCGCGACCATGCCATGGCCGCCTGCGCGCTGGACGCCACGCCGCACAACACCGCGTTCGAGGGCACCAGCCTGCACACGCTGGTGCAGATGGTGGCGAACGGGCTGGGTGTGACGCTGCTGCCGCAGATGGCGGTCGATTCGGGCATCCTGCGCGGGTTGGATCTGGCGGTGCGCCCGCTGGCCGGCGGCCGGCCGGGGCGGCGGATCGCGCTGGCCTGGCGCCGCACCTCCGGCCGGAAGGAGACCTTCCAGCGGCTGGCCGAAGCGCTCCGGGCGGAGATGACACGGAAGGAGGGGTGACGGACTGTGCGATAAAGTATCGCTTGGTCCGGCGGGCGCGAGGTGGTTTAAACGGGACGGTTTTTCGCCCGTTCACTCCGCTTTCGGGACACCCCGCGTCATGTCCATCACCGACACCGTTCCCGCTCCTGGCCCCCTGTTCGACCGCGTCGCCATCATCGGCATCGGTCTGATCGGCTCCTCCCTGGCACGGGCGCTGGCGGAGTATGGGATCGCGCGGCAGGTCGTCTGCGCCGACCGCAGCGCCGAGGCCTGCGCCAAGGCGCTGGAGTTGGGCATCGTGGCGGAGGCCTCCACCGATCCGGCAACCGCACTGGCCGGTGCCGATCTGGTGATTCTGTCGACACCGGTGGGCAGCTACGCCGCGGTCGCCGAGGCCATCGGGCCGCTTTTGCAGCGCGGCACCATCGTCACCGATGTCGGCTCGGTCAAGCAGGCGGCCCTGCGCGACATCGGGCCGCACCTGCCCGACGGCGTCCACCTGATCCCCGGCCACCCGGTGGCGGGCACCGAGCATTCGGGTCCGGAGGCCGGCTTCGCCACCCTGTTCCAGGGCCGCTGGTGCATCCTGACCCCGCCGACCGGGGCAGACCGCCATGCGCTGGAGCGGGTGACGGAGCTGTGGCGCCGCGTCGGCTCCACCGTCGAGATCATGGAGGCCAGCCACCATGACCGCGTGCTGGCCATCACCTCGCACCTGCCGCACCTGATCGCCTACACCATCGTCGGCACCGCGTCGGACCTGGAGGAGGACACCAAGTCCGAGGTCATCAAGTTTTCCGCCGGCGGCTTCCGCGACTTCACCCGCATCGCCGCCAGCGATCCGGTGATGTGGCGCGACGTGTTCCTGAACAACCGCGAGGCGGTGCTGGAAATCTTGCAGCGCTTCACCGAGGACCTGACGGCGCTGCAGCGCGCCATCCGCTGGGGCGAGGGGCAGCAGTTGCAGGACCACTTCACCAAGACCCGCGCCGTGCGCCGGGGGATCATCGACGCCAAGCAGGCGTAAGGGGCGGGCGTGCCGGCGGGTTTTCATTCCATCGGCAACCCCACATAATTCTCCGCCAGCGCCGTCATGGCGGCGCGGGAGTGGACCAGATAGTCCAGCTCGGCCAGATGCACGCGCTGCTCGAA
Source organism: Azospirillum sp. TSH20 (assembly GCF_003115935.1). Taxonomy (NCBI): domain Bacteria; kingdom Pseudomonadati; phylum Pseudomonadota; class Alphaproteobacteria; order Rhodospirillales; family Azospirillaceae; genus Azospirillum; species Azospirillum sp. TSH20. The sequence continues at coordinate 2,257 of NZ_LGQU01000120.1, read as the reverse complement.
GGGCGATTCCGCCTCGTTCCGGTGCAGCATGGTGGTCATGGACCAGGAGAAGCGCTCCGCCTTCCAGATCCGCCGTAGGCAGGTGGCGCTGTAGCCGTCCAGCCCCGCGGTCGTGCCGGATTTGTAGTAGGCGGTCAGGGCGCGCGACAGCACCAGCACATCGGCGACCGCCAGGTTCAGGCCCTTGGCGCCGGTCGGCGGCACGATGTGGGCGGCGTCGCCGGCGATGAACAGCCGGCCATGCTGCATCGGGTCGCAGACGAAGCTGCGCATGGCGATGATGCCCTTCTGGAAGACCGGCCCCTCCGTCAGCGTCCAGCCATTCCCGTCCTCAAGCCGGCGGTGCAGTTCGGACCAGATGCGGTCGTCGGACCAGTTGGCGATGTCGTCCTTGGGATCGACCTGGATGTAGAGCCGCTGCACCTCCGGCGAGCGGGTGCTGAGCAGGGCGAAGCCGCGTTCGTGGTTGGCGTAGATCAGTTCGGGATGCGACGGCGGCGCCTCGGTCAGGATGCCAAGCCAGCCGAAGGGATAGACCATCTGGTATTCGGTGCGCGCCGCGGCCGGGATCGCCTGCCGGCTCGGTCCGTGGAAGCCGTCGCAACCGGCGACGAAGTCGCAGCGCAGCTCCTCCAGCGGGCCGTCCGCGTCGCGGCGGAACCGCACGCGCGGCGTCTTGCCCTCCAGATCGAGGAACCGCACGTCGGACACGCCGAACAGGATGGTGCCGCCATCCTCCAGCCGGGCGGAGACGAGGTCGCGGATCACCTCGTGCTGGGCATAGACGGTGACGCGCTTGCCGCCGGTCAGCTCCGCCATGTCGATGTGGTGGCTGCGGCGGTCGAAGCGCAGGGTGATGCCGGAATGGAAATGGGCCTCGCGCATCATGCGGTCGCCCAGCCCCATGTCGTTCATCAGGTCGACCACCCATTGCTCCAGCACGCCGGCGCGGATGGTGCCCTCGATCTCCTCGCGGCTGCGGTGTTCCAGGATCACCGACTCGATGCCCTGGCGGTGCAGCAGATGGGACAGGAACAGACCGGCCGGACCGGCGCCGATGATGGCGACCTGGGTGCGGCCGAACTGGGTATCGGCTGATTTGGTGGGGTGCATGTCTCTCGCCCTCCTTGGGACCTGGGGCAGGTGCGCTTTTGCGGATTGTTTCCTGCACCAATTATTTGTGCTCATGCTATTCCCGGAGGCGGAGGGCCGGACATAGACGAACCGGCGAAAGACTTGTACTTTTCATCGCAAGCCTGCCGGAGCCCGTGCGATGTCCGCCCACAGCGCCGAACCCATTCCCCGCTATTGGCTGTATGGCGAACCGCCGGCGATGCCGGAGCTGCGCTTCGTCCATATCGAGACGATCCCGGAGCGGATGCGCTTGTACAATTGGGAGGTCCGCCCCCACCGCCACGACGGGCTGAGCCATGCGCTGCTGGTCACGGAGGGCGGCGGGCGGCTGACCGCCGACGGGGTGGAGGTGGCCTTCCGCGCCCCGGCGCTGATCACCGTGCCGGCGCAGGTGGTGCATGGCTTCCGCTTCGATCCCGGCACCGACGGCCATGTGTTGACCATGTCGGAGGGGTTCCTGGCCGGGGTGTTGGCCGCCGCGCCGGAGGCGGAACTGCGCGAGGCACCGGCCCTGCCGCAGGCTTGGGACCTGAATGCCGGGTCGGACGAGGCGACTTCGCTCGACCGCTGTTTCGGCGAAATCAGGCGGGAGTTCCGCGCCCACCACATCGGCCGGGCCAGCGCGATTTCGGCGCAGGTGATGCTTCTGCTGGTCGCCACCGCGCGGCTGGCGGCCGACCGGCGGCGTGACGAGGCGGGGCGCGACGGACAGGGGCTGTCGCCCGATTTGCGGCTGCTCGCCCGGCTGCGGCCGATGATCGACGAGCGGTTCAGCCGGCATTGGCCGGTGGAGCGCTATGCCGCCGCGCTCGGGGTCACGCCCGGCCGGCTGAACGCCGCCTGCCGCCGGGTCACCGGCCTGTCGACCCTGCAGCTGGTCCATGCCCGGCTGATGCTGGAGGCCCGCCGTTCGCTGATCTACACCAGCCACGGCATGGCGGAGATCGGCTATGCCCTGGGCTTCGAGGACCCGGCCTATTTCTCGCGCTTCTTCACCAAGCGCGAAGGGCGGTCGCCGCAGGCTTTCCGCCGTGCGCTGTCAGTGCCGGCTGGATACTCCCCGGAAAGGGCGGCTGAAAATTCCCCAGGCTAACGCAACGGCAGGGCTCCGGGGCGTACGCCC
>NZ_LGQU01000085.1:0-52720 GCF_003115935.1 Azospirillum sp. TSH20 | reverse complement strand
CGTCGGCGCCGAACCAGGCGAGCAACTGGGTGCAGGTCGGCCCCGACTGCACATGCGTGAAGTCGAGAATCCGCACGCCCTGAAGTGCTTTGCCCATGCATGCCCTCCCTATTACCCCAGGAGCACGCGGGCACTCCGGAGTTCTCGTTCAGCAGATTTTTTTGGAGAATCGCCCAGCGTATAGAATGTGAACAGCTGGTGATTGGAGATGGCTGAATTGGTCCTATCGGAGCCAATCCCTTATCATTTGGATTTTCTGGTCGCCTTCATTCGTTCTGGCATATTGCAGACCGCAATGCGTCGTGTATTCCCGAGCAAGACCTTCTCTCACCAGATCAGTCAACATGGGCCTGACCACAACCGGCTTCAGGCGTACCGCCTGAGTTATTTCCATCAATGATGCTGTCGGTCTCAGGGCCTCAGGACCTGGCAGAGCACGCAGGGTGTTGAGCATCGTCCAATTGATAGACAACGGAGAGATCACGGAGTCCTCCTTTCGTACGGCAAAGCCGCGGCCGCCAATGGGCAAGCCAGTAAAATCGGATGGCGATCATGATCGATGCTTTTGAGCCTAGGACCTCAAGCTATCTTGAGGTCAAGGGGAGATTTCACGCACACCAGCAGGATTTTTCCGAACCATGACCTCGGTGAGAGCGTGAGGGGCAGATGCTCTGACGCAAAGAAAGAAGGTCCGGTCCTGTTGATTGGCTCGCATGCCGGGCACCATGGGTACATTCGGCGCAAGCCGATCCGCGAGATAGCGGGCATTCGGGATCTTGTGGTGGCGGGGCGCGTTGGCCTTGTACGACATCGGGTTCTCGGCGTCAGCGGGCCGCCTCTACACCCGCTCGCCCTCCCGACCACCACCAGCCGGGCATTTTTGCACCAACGTCTTGCGGGCGCCCTTCCCTTTTACCACGATGCTTAGCCGCCGGATCAACCGAGGTTGATGTCGGAGAGCGAGAGCACCTGGCTGTTGTACACGCTGAGCAGACGAACCTCGGATGAAGCCACCTGGCCGTCGCCGTTGGTGTCAACCACCTGGTACAGGCCGGAATTGGTGCCGTTGTTGGCCAGAATCAGCGTGCTTGCACCAGCCGACGAGTTCGTCAGCGCACCCAGAGCCGTGCGGAAGTTCGCCAGCGAGGCATCCGTTAGGCTGCCGCTGACCGCCGAGGTCAGGTTCACCAATTCGTTCGAGCCGATGTTCACGCCGTTGGTCGCAGCAGACGCCGTCGCCAGCGAGGCATCGCCGTTCTTGTCCGCCTCGGTCCGGGCCGTACCGGTCAGTTCCACCTTGTCAGTGCCCGACTGGAAGTTCGAGACCGAGACGAAGCCGGTGTTCGCACCCAGCGACGCGATGTCGCTGAAGGACGAGTACACGACCGTATCCGTGCCGCTGCCGGACAGAGTCAGGCTGTCGCCCGTACCACCCAGGAAGCGGATCGACCCGCTGGTCATCGTGATCGCATCGGTGCCCGAACCGCCGATCAGCGTCTCGACGCCCGAGACCGACATGGTCACGCCGGTGTTGCCGGCGGTGATCACGTCGTTGCCGGTGCCGCCGACCAGGGTCTCGATGCCACGCAGCAGGACGGTGTTGCCGTTGTCGCCGAGGGTGACGCTATCAGTGCCGGCGCCGCCGACCATGATCTCGATCCCGCTCTCGGCCCGCATGGTGACGCCGGTGTCGCCCAGGAGCACCAGGTCGCTGCCCGCACCACCGATCATGGTGTCGATGCCGCGGGTGATGACGGTGTTACCCGATGCACCCAGGGTCACAACGTCCGAACCGGTGCCGCCGACCAGATACTCGACGCCCGAGGCCAGCATCGTCGCGCCGGCGGAGCCGGTGAAGACGATGTCGGTGCTCGCACCGCCGGTCAGGGTGTCAATGCCCGTCACGGTGATCGTGTTGGCCGTGTCGCCCAGCGTGATCGCGTCGGTGCCGGCCGCACCGATCAGGGTCTCGACCGCACGGGTCAGCAGGGTCGTGCCCGAGGTGGCGAGGCTGACAACGTCGGTGGAGGCGCCACCGATCAGCAGTTCGATGCCCGAACCCAGCGCCATGGTGACGCCGGTGTCGCCCAGGAACACCCAGTCGGTGCCCGCACCGCCCGACAGCGTATCGATGCCGCGGGTGATGACGGTGTTGCCCGAGGAGCCCAGGGTCACAACATCCGAACCGGTGCCGCCGACCAGGAACTCGACGCCCGAAGCCGTCATCGTCACACCGGCCGAGCCGGTGAAGACGATGTCAGTGCTCGCACCGCCGGTCAGGGTGTCGATGCCGGTGACGATGACCGTGTTCACCGTGTCGCCGAGCGTGATCACGTCGGTGCCGGTGTTGCCGATCAGGGTCTCGATCGCACGGGTCAGCAGGGTGGCACCCGAAGTGCTGATGGTCACGACGTCGACCGCTGCGCCGCCGACGAGGATTTCCAAGTTCGCACCCAGGGTCAGCGTGTTGCCGGTATCGCCCAGGACCGCAAGGTCGGAGCCCTCGCCACCGACCAGTGTCTCGATGCCGCGAATGGTGGTGGTATTCCCATCGGACCCGAGGGTCAGGACATCGGTGCCGCTGCTGCCGACCACGAAATCCGCACCCGAGACGGTCAGGGTCGCCCCCGTCGAACCGGTGAAGATGACCTCAAGCCCCGTGCCGCCGATCAGCGTCTCGATGGCGAGCGCCAGAAGCGTGCCGCCGGCAGTGCCGATGGTGACGACATCGGTGCCTGTGCCGCCGACCAGGGTTTCGATGTCCGACACCATCAGCGTGTTGCCGACCGAACCGAGGGCGACGAGATCGGTGCCCAGGCCACCGACGATCGTCTCGAACAGCGATGCCGTCGCCGTGTTGCCCGTGTTGCCGAGCGTCAGCACGTCGACACCGCTGTTGCCGGTCAGTGTTTCGATGCCGCGCAGCAGAAGCGTGTTGCCCGCCGAGCCCAGCGTCACGATATCCGTGCCGGTGCCGCCGATCAGGGTATCGATTCCCGACACCGCAATCGTCGATCCGCCTGAACCAAGGAAGACGAGTTCGGATGCCGCGCCACCCAGCAGGGTTTCAAGTGCGTTGGCCACCAGCGTTGCACCCAGGGTGCCGATCGCGATCACGTCGCTGCCCGCCCCGCCGGTTAGCGTTTCGAGGAGCGACACCATCATCGTGCTGCCGCCCGAGCCCAAGGCGATGACGTCCAGCCCGGACCCGCCGGTCAGCGTCTCTATCGCGCTCGCCAGCATGGTGGTGCCGGTGTCGCCGATGGTGACGGTATCGCTGCCCGCCCCGCCGGTCAGGGTTTCAATACCGCGCAGCAGCAGCGTGTTGCCGTCCGACCCCAGCGTAACGACATCCCGACCGTTGCCGCCGACCAGAATATCAAGGGCCGATGCCAGCAGCGTGCTGCCGGTGCTGCCCAGGAAGATCAGATCGAAGCCTTCGCCACCGACAACGGTTTCAAGGACATTCACCTGTGCCGTGATGCCGCCCGACCCCACGGTGATGACATCGATTCCCGCACCACCAATGAAGGTTTCGATGCCGGTGATCCGCACCGTCGTGCCGGCGGTGCCCAAAGTCACCACATCCAGACCGCTGCCGCCGATCAGCGTCTCCACCGCCACCGTCGCCAGGGTGCTGCCACCGGACCCCAGCGTCACCACGTCCAGACCGGCGCCACCCAACAGCGTCTCAAGCTGCGACACCGCCAGCGTGTTGCCGCTGGTGCCGAGCAGGACGGCATCGATGCCGGTCCCGCCGATGATCGTCTCGAACAGCGACACCGTCGCCGTGTTGCCGGTGTCGCCCAGCGTCAGAACGTCGACGCCGCCGTTGCCGGTCAGCGTCTCAATCCCGCGTAGCAGCACCGTGTTGCCGCCGTCACCCAACGTCACCGCGTCGTTGCCGGCTCCGCCGACGAGGATCTCCAGCCCCGAAACCAGCACCGTGTTGCCGGCCGAGCCGAGATAGACCACATCCGTCCCGCTCGACCCGATCAGCGTTTCCAGGCCCGCGACCAGCAGCGTGTTGCCGCCGGTGCCCGATACCCGGTTCATGTCAGCCGCCGTGTCGAACCGGGCGGTGGCGAGCGTCACGATGTCCAGTCCGCTGCTGCCGATCAGCGTCTCCAGCTGCGACACCAGCAGCGTGTTGCCGCCGGTGCCCAGCATGATGATGTCGAGTGCGGTCCCGCCGACCAGCGTCTCCAGGTTCGAGGCCACCATGGTCGAGCCGCGATTGCCGATGGTGATCGCATCCACGCCCGTTCCGCCGGTCAGCGTCTCCAACATGCGCAGCAGCGTGGTGTTGCCGGCGTTGCTGAGCGTGACGACGTCCGCGCCGGCGTCACCGACCAGGACCTCCAGCCCGGCGATCAGCAGGGTCGAACCGCCGCCCAGCTCGCCAATCACCACGACGTCGCTGCCGGAACTGCCGATCAGCGTCTCGAGCAGATTGGCGACGAAGGTGCCACCACCGTCCGACAACTGGACGACGTCGCTCCCGCTGTTGCCGGTGATCGACTCGATGCCGGCGATCCGCACCGTCGTGCCGGCGGTGCCGAGCGTCACCACGTCCAGCCCGCTGCCGCCGATCAGCGTTTCCACCGCCACCGTCGCCAAAGTGCTACCGCCGGACCGCAGCGCCACCACGTCCAGACCGGCCCCGCCGATCAGCGTTTCAAGCTGCGACACCGCCAGCGTGTTGCCGCCGGTGCCGAGCAGGACGGCATCGACACCGGTTCCGCCGATGATCGTCTCCAACAGCGATACCATCGCCGTGTTGCCGGTGTCGCCCAGCGTCAGAACGTCGACGCCGCTGTTGCCGGTGAGCGTCTCGATGCCGCGCAGCAGCACGGTGTTGCCGGCGATCCCGAAGGTGACGACATCGGTCCCGACCCCGCCGATCAGGGTGTCGATGCCCGACAGCGCGATCGTCGAACCGGACGTGCCGAGGAGGAGCAACTCGGAGCCCGTGCCGCCGGCGATGGTCTCCATCAGGTCGACGAGCAGAGTGGCGCCGGCCGAACCGATGGTGACCACATCGGTACCGATCCCGCCGGCCAGGGTTTCCAGCCCGCGAACCAGCAGCGTACTGCCTGCCGTGCCCAGCGCGATGGTGTCGGTCCCTGACCCGCCAACCAGCGTCTCGATACTCGAAACCGCCATGGTGGTGCCGGTATCGCCGATGGTGATGGCGTCGGTTCCCAAGCCGCCGATCAGGCTTTCCAGCCCCCGCATCAACAGGGTGTTGCCTGCCGGACCCAGCGTGACAATGTCGGTGCCGGCGCCGCCGATCAGCAGGTCCAAATTGGACGCCAGGACCGTACCGCCGGCCGAGCCGAGGAAGATCAACTCGGAACCCGCGCCGCCGGTGATCGTGTCCAGCAGGTTGGCGAGCAGAGTGCTGCCTGCCGAACCGAGGGTCACGACATCGGTGCCCGCGCTGCCGGTGATCGTCTCCACAATCGAGAGCAGCAGCGTGTTGCCGGCCATGCCCAAGGTGACGATGTCGGTGCCGCCGCCGCCGGTGATCGTTTCAAAGTCCGAGATGGACAGGCTGTTGCCGGCCGAACCGAGAACCACGACGTCGGTGCCGGCTCCGCCGGTCAGCGTCTCGAGAGCGGTTGCAAACAGGGTGCTGCCGGCCGTGCCCAGCGATATGGCGTCGACGGCCGCGCCGCCGATGATCGTCTCAAAAGCCGAAACCCGCGTGGTGTTGCCGGTATCGCCCAGCGTGACGATGTCGGTCCCGATCCCACCTGTCAGCGTCTCGATGTTGCGCAGCAGCAGGGTGTTGCCGACCGTGCCCAGGGTGACGACATCGGTGCCGATGCCGCCGGTGAGGATGTCGATAGCCGAGATCGAAACGGTCGAACCGGACGTGCCGAGGGCGATCAGATCGGAACCCGTGCCACCGGTGATCGTCTCCAGCAGGTTGACCAGCAGAGTGCCGCCGGCCGATCCGAGGGTCACGACATCGGTGCCCGCAGACCCTGCCAATGTCTCGATGGCATTGACGAGCAGGGTCGTGCCGCCGGTCCCCAGCATGACGACGTCGATGCCGCTGCCGCCGCTCAGCGTCTCCAGCCGCTCGGCAAGCAGGGTGCCGCCCGTGCTGCCCAGGGCGATGACATCGGTGCCGGCTCCGCCGGTGATCGTGTCGAGCAGGGTTGCCAGCAGCGTGATGCCGGACGTGCCGACGATCACCGCATCGCCGGCGTCCGACCCGGTCAGCGTTTCGAGACCTTCGACGTAAACCGTGCTGCCGCCGCTTCCAAGCGTGATCACATCGGATCCCGACGATCCGAGAATGGTCTTGTATTGGGTGGAGACCGACAGGGTGTTGCCACCGTCGCCCAAGACGAGAATGTCGGCATTCAGAATGCTGACCAGGGTTTCGAGCCCGCTCAGATGAAGAGTCTGCCCGGTCGCGATGACGGTTTCAATATTGACGGCGTGAAAGGTCGCCCCGCTGCTGCCAAGCATGACGACATCGGTGCCGGAGCCTCCGATAATCGTCTCGATGCCGGTTGCCAGCAGGGTATTGCCGGCGGTGTCCACTGTCACGACGTCGGTGCCGGCACCGCCGATAAGCGTCTCGACACCGGTTGCCTGCAGAGTGTTGCCGCTGGTGCCGAGCATGATGATGTCGGTGCCGGTCCCACCGGTCAGCGTTTCAACAGCCGAGACCATCAGGCTATTGCCGACAGCACCTAGCGAAATGACATCAGTCCCGGCCCCACCGGTCAAGGTCTCAAGACCTTGTGCAGTCAAGGTCGCTCCAGCCGTACCCAGGGTGACGACGTCAGTGCCGTTGTCTCCCGCCAACGTTTCGATGTCGGACACCAGCATCGTGCTGCCGGCGGTACCCAGTGTAATGACGTCGGTGCCGGCCCCACCGGTCAGCGTTTCGACAGCCGAGACCAGCAGGGTGTTGTCGGCAGTGCCGAGCGTTATGACATCCGTGCCGGCGGCGCCGATAAGCGTCTCGATGCCGGTTGTCAGCAGGGTGTTGCCACTGGCGCCGAGCGTCACGACATCAGTGCCGGTCCCGCCGGTCAAGGTCTCGACAACCGAGACCAGCATCGTGTTGCCGGTGCTGTCCAGTGTGATGACATCCGTGCCGGCTCCGCCGAGCAAGGTCTCGATGCCTCGTACCGTCACCGATACACCGGTCGTGTCCACGGTTACGACGTCGGTGCCACTGTCTCCCGTCACCGTTTCGATGCGGGAGATCTGAATTGTGTTGCCGGCGGTGCCAAGAATGACGACATCCGTGCCGACCCCACCGGTCAAGGTTTCGATACCGGACGCAAGTATCGTGCCGCCGGCGGAGGCGACCGTCACGACATCGGTGCCGATCCCGCCGCTCAGCGTTTCGATGCGCCAAACTTGAATTGTGCTGCCGGCGGTGCCGAGCATGACGAGATCTGAGCCAGCCCCGCCGGTCAAGATCTCGATATCGGAGGCCAGCACCGTGTTGCCGCCGGTGCCGAGCGTCACGACATCGGTGCCGATGCTGCCCGCCAAGGTTTCAAAAGCAAAGAGCAGCAGGGTGTTTCCGGCAGTGCCGAGCGTCGCAACGTCGGTGCCGGCCCCGCCGGTCAGTGTTTCGACAGACGAGACCAGCATCGTGTTGCCGGCGATGCTCAGCACCACGAGGTCTGTGCCGGTGCTGCCCGCCAAGGTTTCGATGTCGGACACCAACACCGTGCTTCCGTTGGAACCGATCGTCACAACATCGGTGCCGGCCCCACCGGTCAACGTCTCGATTCTCCACAACTGGATGGTGTTGCCCGAATCCACCAGCGAGATGGCGTCGCGGCCCGAGCCACCGTTCAATGTTTCGATCTGGGAAAGAAAAAGGGTTATGCCACTGGCGCTGACTGTGACGACATCGACGCCCACACCACCAACCAGTGTTTCAAGCGCCGCGATCAATACCGTGCTGCCGGCCGGCCCGAAGTTCACGACGTCCGTGCCGGTCGCACCGATGACGCTTTCCACGGCGGAAAGCAGCACCGTGTTGCCGGCGGTACCGAGCGTCACGACGTCGGTGCTGGCCCCGCCGATCAAGGTCTCGATGCCTTGCACCTTCACCGATACGCCGGTGGAGCCCACCGTTACGATGTCGGTGCCGCTGTCTCCCGTCACCGTTTCAATGCGGGAGATCTGAAGCGTGTTGCCGCGGGTCCCGAGAATCACGACATCGACGTTAATCCCACCGGTCAACGTCTCAATGTCGGAAACCAGTGTCGTGTTGCCACCGGAGGCGAAGGTCACGAGGTCGGTGCCGGCACCACCGACCAGGGTCTCCAGCAGCTTCACCGTCATGGTGCTGCCGATGGTGCCGATGGTGATGACATCGGTGCCGGTGCCGCCCGTCAGGGTTTCCAGCCCGGAGACCAGCATGGTCGTGCCGGCCGTCAAGATGGTCACGGCGTCGGTGCCGACACCACCGATCAGCGTCTCCAGATCCGACACCTTCGTGGTGACGCCGGCCGATCCCAGGGTGATCAGGTCGGTGCCGCTATTGCCGATGATGCTCGTCACCAGCGACACCGTGGTGGTGTTGCCCTGCGTCCCCAAATTCAAGGACGCTGTGCCGCCCGCGCCACCCGCGATGACGACTTCAACGCCGGACACTGCGTACCGCACGCCATTGGAGCCGAGCACGATGGAGTCCGTGCCCGCACCACCGATGATGGTTTCAGTGGAATAAACCGCTATCGTGTTGCCGAGATCGCCCAGGGTTATGGCATCGATACCAGTGCTGCCCAGCAGGGTCTCCAGTCCGGACACCAGGATGGTGTTCCCCCCGGTACCCAGCGTTATTTGATCAATTCCAATCCCGCCGATCAGGGTTTCCACCAGCGAGACTGTCGTGCTATTGCCCGCCGAACCCAGCGTGATGAGGTCGTTCCCAACCCCGCCGGTCAGGCTTCTCAGCCACGACACCATCATGGTGGAGCCGGCCGTGTCACCCAGCGTGATGACATTGGTGCCACCGGTGCCGGTCAGCGTTTCGACCCCGGTGACGCCGAAGGTCGCGCCGATGTCGCCCAGCGTGATGACGTCCGTACCGGCGCCCCCCGTCAGGGTGTTGATCTGCGACAGCGTCAGCGTGTTGCCGGAATCGGCCAGCGTCCTGACGACCGGCGCGATGTCCCGGAGATATAGCAGGGAGCCAGCTTGGACACCGTAAATCGCGTCAAGGTCGCCGTCGCCGTCGAGGTCGGCCAAGGCCGGCATCGGATAGGCTCCGGTGTTGAGGCCGTAAACAGCCGTCCCGACAAGCGAGAATGTCGGGGACGATGTCGTCCCGATGTTGATGGAAACGACATCCTTGTTCACAAGGTCGAGATCGCCGTCGCCGTCGAGATCGACGAGGACCGGCGCATTGTGGCTTACGCCCGCCGTCATGCCGAAGAGGTTCGTTCCCTCCAGCGAAAAGGAGGGCGCCGACGAGGTTCCGGTGTTGCGGTAGAAAAGGAGGCCGTTGCTGGTGGTCCCCATCAGCAGATCGGCATCGCCGTCGCCATCCAGGTCGGCGAAGCTCGGAACCATGTAGCCGTCGGTGACGATGCCGAAGAGGTTGGTCCCCTCCAGGGAGAAAGATGGAGAGGCCGACGTTCCGCTGTTGCGGAAGAACCGGGTGCCGCCATCCTTGCTACCGATGAAAAGATCGAGGTCACCGTCTCCATCGATATCGACGAGTCTTGGGGCCGCATAGGTATTGTAGCTGGAAATGCCGAGCAGATTGGTGCCTTGCAGGGAAAAGGTCGGCGCCAGCGTCGTCCCGACATTGGCGAAATACACCGTCTCGCCAGATTTGTTTCCGACCAGGAGATCCAGGTCACCGTCGCCGTCGAGATCCGCGAATGTGGGGGCGGCGTATTGCCCGACGCCGCTGAGACCGAAAGAGTTGGTGCCGACCAGAGTAAAGGTTGGAGTAGCCACGATCTTTCAGCCCCTCGGATATATCTGTCGACGCCGCACCCGCTCACCGTCCGCCATGTGGCGTCCAGTCAATTCGGAACGTCTGTTGGAGTGGTCACCGCTTCGGCCAGCGCCCGCGCGTCGAGCAGCCCCACCGCCTCCGCACGGCGCACACCGGGAAGGATGGCGACGTCGTACAACTCGTTGACGGTGTGATGGAGCCACAGCATGTGCGCCACGGTTCCACTGTCGGTGTCCACCACGGCCAAGCCGCATTGAGCGGAAACTCCGGCCCGGTTCAGGGCCGCCTCAAGCGGCAACGCGCTCAGCGTTCCGTGATCGCCGCGTGGACGCGACAGCCCGACAACCGCCCATTTCCCAAGGAAGGCCAATCCGCGCGCGAAGCCGGGGCAGAAGCAGACCGGCGTGAAGCGACCGCTTGCGTCCACCGTTCCAAGCTCGCCGGTGCCGGAATTGAGCAGCCACAGCCGGCCGCGGTGCCAGCGGGGGGAATGGGGCATCGACAACCCAGCGCAGGCAACCTCGCCCGATGGAACATCGATCAGCACGCCGCCGTCGGTCCGGCGCTCGCGCCAGCCCTCGATGACATCGCAGCGGCCCAACGCCGTCGCAAACAGCGGCCGGCCGTCTTCGCCGAGTGCCATCCCGTTCAGATGGCAGCGGTCCTCGTTGCGCAGGGCGGAAATAAAGGCGGGCTTCCAGACCGGACGGAATCCCCGGTCGGCGTCGGGAACGGCAAGACAACTGAAGCGCGTGTTGACGAAGATCAGAACGCCGTCATGCCCGACCGCGATGTCGTGGATATCGACGTCGCCGGTCATGTAGCCCAATCGCGGCACGTAAAGACGGTCCGCGCCCGACGGCGTACGGCCGAACGGTTGCAACATATTGGAGAAACGCCAGAGGTGGGACTGTCCGGCGACCCACAGCGCTGCCCCGTCGACACACAGGCCCTGGCAACGCTGCACCATCCGCTCATGGGCCTTCAGACGCCCATCCTCTCCCAGCCCAAGGAAGAACAGCCTGTGCGTCTCGTAGGTCGAAAATGCGATCGCGCAGCCGACCGTCTCCAGCCAATCGGGCAGGTTCGGTGTGCCCTGCAGCATGGGATGGGCCAGCACGGGATGGGATCGTTCTTCGGCTGCCATCCGACCGTTCTCCCCAACTTTTCGCGGATCATCCCGGAAGGATCGTTAGCATGCACCGCAAAACAAAATTAAATTATTAAGAGAGTAGATAATTTTCTCAAAAAATCGTTTTCTTCACAGCCAAAGATGGAGAAGACATGGAGGAATATCCACAAGCGATCGACTTAAGATGGTGAATGTCGGGGCAAGCCGCGGATTTCGCTCAGCCGAATCGGGCGGATGCCGCCCTACGCACAAGTTCTCTCTGCAGCAGCCCTGCACTGATCCGCCGCCTTCCTCAGGACACTCTTTCATGCCCGACCCAACCGCCGGTTTCACCGACCAAGCCGTTGTACTCACCCACCGAGGTGCCGCCGCCCTGGCAGACGGGCAGGAAACGCTCGCCGTTTCCTGTTTCACCACGGCAGCCATACTGGCACCGCATCGGGCAAGCATCTGGCACAATCTCGGCGAAGCGCGGCGCGCCCTGGGCCAGGCAGCCGGTGCGGCGCGGGCTTACCATCACGCCTTGCGGCTGCGTCCGGCCTACCCGAGGGCTTGGGCCGGACTGGCCTCGCTGCTGCACAAAAGCCGGCGCTTCAAGGCGGCGGCGCGGGCGTCGATGCGGGCGTTGGCTCTCGACCCAGGCTTTGCCGAAGGCTGGTCGGTCGTCGGTTCGATCCTGCTGGAACGGCGGGCAATGGAGCGCCTGCCGATCATCCTGCATCGGGTGGTACGGCTGGCGCCGGACAGCCCGCCGGCGTGGCTCGCGCTGGCCGGCGGGCTCGGGGATACGGCAGAGCCGACGCTGCCGCTCGCCTGCGCGCTGCGCGCGGTTGCGCTGTCGCCCGACCGGCCGGCCGGCTATGTGAACCATGCCGGGCTCCTGATCAGGCAGGGCAGGCTCGACGCGGCCAAGGCGATGCATGACCGGTTGCGCCGCTTGGCTCCGCTGGAGGGATATGCCGAGGCCGGCGACAGTCTGCTGGCAACCTTGCGCGGCGACTTCGCTGCGGCGGTGTCGCTGGCCCGTCGGTCTCTGGTCCTGCAACCGGCTTCCCCGACCGCACTCATCAACCTGTCCCTGGCAGAACATGGCCGCGGACAGGCGGAGCGGGCGCGCCGCGGCAACGAGCGCGCCATGGTGCTCCATCCCGAAAGCGACGTTGCACGCTTCAACCTGTCTATGGTGCTGCTGGCGGATGGCGACTTCGCCAATGGCTGGCGTCTCTATGAATCCCGCTGGCGGATGGACCGTGTTGCCTATCCGGCATATGCCCCAAGCTGGCAAGGCGGCGACCCGGCGGGACGCTCATTCCTTCTGGTGGCCGAACAGGGGCAAGGAGATACGCTGCATTTCGTCCGCTATGCCCCGATGCTGGCCGCACTCGGCGCCCAAGTCCATCTGATGGTCCAACCGTCACTGGTCCGGCTGCTGTCGGGGCTCCCCGGTATCGCCTCGGTCCGGGCGCCCACGGAACCGCCACCGAAATGCGATACCTGCATTCCGCTGCTCAGCCTGCCCTTGGTGTTCGGCACCACACTGGCAACCATCCCGGCAGCCGTTCCCTATCTGCGCGCATCCGAGCAGGATCGCACCACCTGGAAACGGAAGCTCGACGGAGAGCGCCGCTTGAAGGTCGGGCTGGTCTGGGCCGGTTCGGCGCACAACGACCAGTTCCTGGCCCACATGGTCGACCGGCGGCGAAGCCTGCCGCTTGCCGCGTTGGCCCCGCTGGCCGGCGTTCCGGGCGTGCGATTCTACAGCCTGCAAAAAGGCCCGTCGGCGACCGAAGCGCCGCCGTCCGGTCTCGACCTTGTCGACTGGATGGATGCGGTTGGCGATTTCGCCGACACCGCCGCGCTTGTCGCGGAGCTCGACCTGGTCATCAGCGTCGATACTTCGGTGTGCCATCTGGCCGGCGCACTGGGTCGCCCGGTCTGGATGCTGTCGCGCTACGATTCCTGCTGGCGCTGGCTGCGCAACCGGTCGGACAGTCCGTGGTATCCGACCATGCGCTTGTTCCGCCAGGATCGGCCGGGTGACTGGACCCCCGTCATCCTTCGCGTCCGCGCCGCCCTGGAGCGTTGGGCGGTGCAGTGATGAACCGGATGAGCGGATGGTTCCCCCCCTTAACCATATCCATCTGTCGATCGGTAGTGCAGCTTTGTCGGCGTAGGGATCAAAGCTCCGATTGCCGGCCAAACGACTCCGTCAATTTCAGGAATTGGCTGGCCAATGGACTTGTCTTGCGCCAGACCATGCCGATGGTCCGGGAGGGTTGGGGATCCTTGAAGCGGACGACGGATACCGTGCCTGAACCGGTCTCCACCGCCACAGCCATTTCCGGTATCAATGTCACGCCCATACCCGCCTTGACCATCTGGACGAGCGTGGAGAATGAGTTCGCCTCCAGCGCCTTCCGCGGCGAAGAGGACGGCATGTTGCAGAAGGACAGGGCCTGATTGCGAAAGCAGTGCCCCTCCTCCAGCAGGAGCAGCCGCATCTCCCGCAGCATTTCCCTTGTTGGCACCGGCTTTTCCGCATCCTTGGCCGGGCGAACCAGCAGGAAATCCTCGGTGAACAGCACCACCTCGGTCAGCGACGGCTCCAACACCGGCAGCGCGACGATCGCGGTATCGAGCCGGCCATCGCCAAGCTCTTCGATCAGTTTCGACGTCAGCGCCTCACGCACTTCGATCTCGACATGGGGATGCTCCTGCGTGATCACCCCGATCACGGCCGGCAGCAGATAGGGTGCGATGGTGGGGATCATGCCGATGCACAAGCGACCGGTGATCCGGTTGCGCGACATCTGGGCAAGCTCCCCCAGCTGATCGACCGAGCGCAGAATGTCGCGGACGCGCAGGGATGCCTCCTGCCCGAAGGCAGTCAGCCGAATGCTTCTGCCGCCCCTCTCGACGAGTGCCGCACCCAAAGCTTCCTCCAATTCCTTGATCTGCATCGACAGGGCGGGCTGCGAAACGGCACAGGCCGCCGCCGCCCGTCCGAAATGGGCGTGGTGTGCCAGCGCATCGAAATAGCGGAGCTGCCTGAGAGTCACGGATCCGGGAATCATAAGAATACCTTATCACAGCAATCACCAAAGACCATTTTACCTGATCGTACGTTAACCATACAGTTTTATCTGCTGAGCATTTATTGCTGCCACGGGAGCCCATAAGCGATTCAGGAGGGAACGATGGACGCAAGGACCGACGAGAGCGCAGGCAAGTGCCCGTTCAGTGGGGGAAGCAAAAGCCGCAGGAACCGCGACTGGTGGCCGAATGCCCTCGATATTGAGATGCTCCATCGGAATTCGGCTTTGTCCAATCCGATGGGCAAGGATTTCGACTATGCCAAGGAATTCCAGTCCCTCGATCTCGACGCGGTCATCAAGGATTTGCATGCCTTGATGACGGACTCGCAGGATTGGTGGCCTGCCGACTTCGGTCATTATGGCGGCCTGATGATCCGCATGGCGTGGCACAGCGCCGGCACTTACCGAATCGCCGACGGTCGCGGCGGCGCCGGCACCGGCCAACAGCGTTTCGCGCCGCTCAATTCCTGGCCGGACAACGCCAATCTCGACAAGGCGCGCCGTCTGCTGTGGCCGATCAAACAGAAATACGGTCGCAAACTGTCCTGGGCCGACCTGATGGTCCTGGCCGGAAACGTCGCTTTGGAGTCAATGGGTTTCAAGACCTTTGGCTTTGCCGGCGGCCGCGTGGACGCATGGGAACCGGAGGAACTTTTCTGGGGTCCGGAAGGAAGCTGGCTCGGCGACGAGCGCTACAGCGGCGAACGACAACTCGCGGACCCGTTGGGCGCGGTGCAGATGGGACTCATCTACGTCAATCCGGAGGGGCCGAACGGCAACCCGGATCCCGTTGCGGCGGCCAAGGACATTCGCGAGACCTTCCGCCGCATGGCCATGAACGACGAGGAGACCGTGGCGCTGATCGCCGGCGGCCACACCTTCGGCAAGACGCATGGTGCGGGCGATCCGTCCTTCCTCGGCCCAGAACCCGAAGCCGGTGCGCTGGAGGACCAGGGCCTCGGTTGGAAAAGCAAACACGGCACGGGATTCGGACCCGACGCCATCACCGGCGGCCCGGAGGTGATCTGGTCCCAGACACCGACGAAGTGGAGCAATCACTTCTTCGACAACCTGTTCAAGTACGAATGGGAACTGACCAAAAGCCCGGCCGGTGCGTGGCAATGGCAGGCGAAGGATGCCGAGCCTTCAGTTCCGGGCCCCTGCGCGGACTCTGAAAAGCGCCTGCCCACAATGCTGACGACCGACCTGTCTCTGCGTTTCGATCCCGTCTATGAGAAGATCTCGCGGCAGTTCTACGAGAATCCCGACCAGTTCGCTGACGCCTTCGCCCGCGCCTGGTTCAAGCTGACCCACCGCGACATGGGGCCGGTCGTTCGCTATCTCGGCCCGCTCGTCCCGAAGGAGACGCTGATCTGGCAGGACCCGATCCCGCCGGTCGATCATCCGCTGGTGGATGATGCCGACGTTGCCACCCTCAAGACCCGAATTCTCTCTTCCGGCCTTTCGGTCTCGCAACTGGTTTCGACGGCTTGGGCTTCCGCCTCCACCTACCGCGGTTCCGACAAGCGCGGCGGCGCCAACGGCGCGCGCATCCGCCTTGCCCCGCAAAAGGATTGGGAGGTGAACGAGCCGGCGCAACTCCAGACCGTACTACAGACGCTGGAAGCCATTCAGAAGGACTTCAACGCAGCGGCCGGCGGCGGCAAGAGGATCTCGCTTGCCGACCTGATCGTTCTTGCCGGCGGTGCGGCGATTGAGAAGGCGGCACAGGATGCCGGTTTGACCTTGCAGGTGCCGTTCTCGCCCGGGCGCATGGATGCATCGCAGGAGCAGACCGACGTCGACTCCTTCGCCCCGCTCGAACCACGCGCCGATGGCTTCCGCAACTATGTCAACAGCACGAAGCAGCAGTTCATGATTCCGGAAGAGGCACTGGTGGACCGGGCGGCATTGCTGCGGCTGACCGGCCCGGAGATGACGGTTCTCCTCGGTGGGCTGCGCGTTCTGGGCGCCAATGTCGGCGGTTCCAAACATGGCGCCCTCACCGACCGGCCCGAGACGCTGACCAATGACTTCTTCGTCAACCTGCTCGACATGGGCACGGAGTGGCAGCCTCCGAATGCGGACGGCATTTACGAAGGACGCGACCGCAAGACCAAGGAACGCAGATGGACGGCCACCCGCGTCGACCTGATCTTTGGGGCGCATTCGCAGCTCCGCGCATTTGCGGAGGTCTATGCGTGCAGCGATGCGCACGAGAAGTTCGCGATGGACTTCGTTGCCGCCTGGACGAAGATCATGAATGCCGACCGTTTCGATCGGGCCCGGCCGCTCCTTTGACGCGGAAGGACTTCGACAATGGCACCCGGCCGACCGGCCGGGCGCCTGCGTGGCCGGTCGGGAAATCGGTCTTTGCGAGCGAGGGTATGCCGCCACCAGTGAGGGAGAAGGGAGGCTCGATCATGAGCGACCGCCGGATACAAACCGATCGCGAGTGGCTGATCTTCATTGAGAAGGACATCGACACTCTTGATCAGCAAATCTACCACGCGAAATGGACGATCACACAGTCGCAGTCGGCACTTGAACGGCTGAGGGCCGCCCGCGACTCTTTGCTTACCCAGGCACAGGAGATCCTGGATCGCCTCGACGGGAAGTCATCCGCATAGGCGGCTGCTCTATATGGGGATTGGCGGACAAGCTCAGGCGGCCGACGAGGTTTTCGCGGCGTCGGCACCCGACGGCGCCATCCCGGTCGAATCGGCCATGATGTCGATCTTGCGCTCCAGATGCTGGCGCAGCAGGATCGCGATCGCGGCGCCATCCCGCCGGACCAGGGCGTCCAGGATCTGTTCATGCTCGCGCACCGCCTGGTCCCACCAGTCGCGCGGCATGTCGGCGACGTAGCGGGCGCGGCGGATGCGCAGCGCCAAGCCGGCGTGGGTGGCGATCAGCACCGGGTTGTTCGACGCCGTCAGGATCATGTGGTGGATGCGCTCGTTCAGCCGGTAATAGGCCTGCAGGTCGCGGCGGGCATGGTGGGCCAGCATCTCGTAATGCAGCGCGCGCAGCTCGGCGATCTGTTCCTCGGTGATGTGGGCGCAGGCCAGCTCGCCGGACAGCGCTTCCAGGCAGGCCATCACCGTGAAAGTGTCCTCGATGTCTGCCCGCGTCAGGGTGGCGACACGGGCGCCGCGGTTGGGCAGCAGCACCACCAGCCCCTCGCTGGCCATCACCTTCAACGCCTCGCGCAACGGGGTGCGCGACACGCCGAAGCGTTCGCACAGCTCACGCTCATTGACGCGCGAACCGGGCGACAGGTCGCCGTCGACGATGGCGGCGCGCAGCCGGGCGACGACCTCGGCGTGAAGGCTGCTGCGGTCGATCAGCGTCATTCCGGTCTTCCCCCCACCGCAGCCGTCCGGTCCGCCAGCGCCTGCTCCAGCAGGATGGCGACATGCACCGCCCGCCGGCCGGCGCCGTCCTGGATCTGGTGGCGGCAACTCGTCCCGTCGGCCACCAGGATGGTGTCCGCATCGGCGGCGCGCACCGCCGGCAGCAGGTCGAGTTCTCCCATGCTCATCGACACCTCGTGATGCTCCGCCTGATAGCCGAAGGCTCCGGCCATTCCGCAACAGGTGGATTGTAGCACCGAAACCGCAAGGTCCGGGATCAGCTTCAGCACTCTTTCCACGGGCGGCAGCGCGCCCATGGCCTTCTGGTGGCAATGGCCGTGCACCAGCGCCTTGCGTGCCGCTAGCGGCTTCAGCGCCAGGGTCAGCCGGCCGGCGGCGTGCTCGCGGTCGAGGAACTCCTCGAACAGCAGGGCGTGGTCGGCGATGCGGGCATATTCCAGTCCGGGCAGCACCGCCGTCATCTCGTCGCGCAGGGTCAGCAGGCAGGATGGCTCCAGCCCGACGATCGGCACCCCGCGCCCGGCATAGGGCATCAGCGCCTCGACCACGCGCCATTGCTCCGCCCGCGCCTGCTCGACCAGACCGGCGGCGAGAAAGGTCCGGCCGCAGCACAGCGGCCGGCCGCCGTCGGCCGGTGCCGCGCCATGGACGGTGTACCCCGCCGCCTCCAGCACGCGGGCCGCCGCGCGGGCGTTGTCGGACTCGAACCAGCGGTTGAAGGTATCGGCGAACAGAACCACCTCGCCGGCCGCGCCGGGCTTCGGGACGTCGGGGTGCCGGAACGGCGTCCGGTGCCAGCGCGGCAGCGACCGGTGGCGGCTCAGCCCGAGCAGGCGCTCGGTCAGCGCCGGCAGGCCGGGGATCCGGCCGTGCAGGTTCAGCAGGGGGGCGGCGGCCGACAGCGCCGGGGCGTAGCGCGGCAGCCACGCGACCAGCCGGTCGCGCAGCGACAGGCGGGCGCCGTGCTTGCGGCGCTGGGCCAGCACCTCGATCTTCATCTTCGCCATGTCGACGCCGGTCGGGCATTCGCGCTTGCAGCCCTTGCAGCCGACGCAGAGGTCCAGCGCCTCCATCACCCCGTCGCCGGCCAGCCCCTTGGGGCCGAGCTGACCGGTCAGCGCCAGCCTCAGCGTGTTGGCCCGGCCGCGGGTGACATGCTGCTCGTCACGGGTCGCCCGGTATGACGGGCACATCACGCCGGGGTCGGACTTCCGGCAGGTGCCGTTGTTGTTGCACATCTCCACCGCGCCGAGGAAGCCGTTCCACTCCGACCAGTCCAGTGCGGTGTCGACCGGCATGGCGCCATAGCCGGGCTTGTAGCGGAACAGGCGGCGGTCATCCATGCGCGGCGGATCGACGATCTTCCCGGGGTTGAACAGGCCGGCCGGGTCGAACAGCATCTTGACCTCGCGGAAGGCATCGACGATGCGGCGGCCGTACATCGGCTCATGGAATTCGGAGCGGACCAGCCCGTCGCCATGCTCCCCGGAATGGGACCCCTTGTATTCGCGCACCAGGGCGAAGGCTTCCTCGGCGATGGCGCGCATCTTCCGCACCTCCAGCTCCTGCTTGAGGTTCAGGACCGGACGGACGTGCAGGCAGCCTTCGGAGGCATGGGCGTACCAGGTGCCGGTGGTGCCGTGGCGGTGGAAGACCTCGGTCAGCCGTTCGGTGTAGTCGGCCAGATGCTCCAGCGGGACGGCGCAGTCCTCGATGAAGGAGACCGGCTTTCCCTCCGTCCGCATCGACATCATGATGTTCAGCCCGGCCTTGCGCACTTCCCAGATCGCCGCCTGGAAGGCCGGGTCGACCGCCTCCACCACCGCGCCGGGCAGGCCGAGGTCGCCCATCAGTTCGCTCAATCGCCGGAGATTGGCGATCTCCTCGTCGCGGTCCTCGCCGGCGAACTCCACCAGCAGCAGGGCGTCGGGCTCGCCGACGATGAAGCGGTCCATGGTGGCGCGGAACAGCGGGATGTTGCGGCCCAGCGCGATCATGTTGCGGTCGACCAGCTCCACCGCCGCCGGCTTCAGCGCGACGATTGCCTGGGCCGATTCCATCGCCTTGCGGAAGGTCGGGAAATGGCAGACGCCCAGCACCTTGTGCCGGGGCAGCGGCGCCAGCGCCAGCTCGATGCGCTGGAAGAAGGCCAGCGTCCCCTCCGACCCGACCAGCAGCTTGGCGAGGTTGGGGTGGTCGCCATCCAGCCGTTCGATGTTGTAACCGCCGACCTTGCGGCGGACGGCAGGAATGCGGGCGGTGAACTCATCGGCCTCGCGGGCGTGCAGCGCCTTCAGCGCCGCTTCGAGTTGCCGATGACGCTCGGTCGAGGGGGCGGAGCCATCGAAGCGCACCGGGGTGCCGTCGGCCAGCACGGCGTCGATGGCGCGGACATTGTGCACCATGTTGCCGTAGCGCAGCGACCGGGTGCCGCAGCTGTTGTTGCCGGTCATGCCGCCGATGGTCGCCTGCGCCGCGGTCGAGACGTCGACCGGGAACCACAGCCCCAGCGGTTTCAGCGCCTTGTTCAGATGGTCAAGCACGATGCCCGGCTGCACCGTCGCCGTCCGCGCCTCGGCATCCACGTCCAGGATGCGATTCAGGTGCCGGGAGCAGTCGAGGACCAGCGCCTCGTTCACCGTCTGCCCGCACTGCGAGGTGCCGCCGCCGCGCGGCAGGATCGGCACCCCTTCCTCCACCGCGACGGCGACCGCCGCCGCCACATCCTCCGCATCGCGCGGCACGACGACGCCGACCGGCTCCATCTGGTAGATCGAGGCGTCGGTGCTGTAGCGGCCGCGCGCGAACCGGTCGAACAGCACCTCCCCCTTCACGGCGCCGCGCAGGCGGGCGGCCAGGGCGGAGTCGCCGATCCGGGAGCCGCGGCGCGGCGGGGCGTTGCGGTCGTCGAGCGGCATGGCGTGGGCTCCCCTGAAATGGATGGCGGCGGATGGTGCGGCTGGATCGCCATTTTTGCATGCAAAATTCATATTGCGATGAATCGTCCCTGCTTGCCGATGGATCGGAGCATGAGCCTCAATCGTTCGCAAGACGAACAACATCCTTATGGGAACGCCGGATTTCCGTCGAGTCCCAGCGGCATCATAGGCGCTTTTGCCGATGCACCCTTTCGGAAATGGGTAGGCATGGCCGCAAATGACCGTTTGCAGCGCCGGCCATTTGAATGCAAAATTTGTTTGGTGGACAAACCAACGGTCTTCGCGCGCCGTCGTTATCCTGCGTCCGGATCACGCGCCCGAAACACGCACATCGGCCGCGCGCGCCGACACTGCCCCCAAGTCACCGACACCACGGCATCATCGACACAAGGGAGGAGGAGCCTACATGGCCCATCGCAGCGGACGCCATTTCCTGCAAATCCCGGGGCCGACCAACGTGCCCGACCGCATCCTGCGGGCGATGGACCGGCCGACCATCGACCATCGCGGCCCGGACTTCGCCGCGCTTGGCCGTGAAGCGCTGGCAGGGATCAAGACGATCTTCAAGACCGAGCAGCCGGTGGTGATCTACCCGGCGTCGGGCACCGGGGCGTGGGAGGCGGCGATCGTCAACACGCTGTCTCCCGGCGACCGGGTGCTGATGTTCGAGACCGGCCACTTCGCCACGCTGTGGCGCAACCTCGCCGACCGCTTCGGCATCCACTGCGATTTCGTACCGGGCGACTGGCGCCACGGCGTCGACCCGGCCGCGGTGGAAGCCCGGCTGGCCGAGGACCGCGGCCACGCCATCAAGGCGGTGATGGCGGTCCACAACGAGACCTCGACCGGCGTCGCCAGCCGCATTCCGCTGATCCGCAACGCCATCGACGCCGCCGGCCACCCGGCGCTGCTGCTGGTCGACACCATCTCGTCGCTGGGGTCCATCGACTACCGCCACGACGAATGGGGCGTCGACGTGACGGTCAGCGGCTCGCAGAAGGGCCTGATGCTGCCGCCGGGGCTGAGCTTCAACGCCATTTCCGAAAAGGCGATCGCGGCCAGCCGCAACAACAAGATGCCGCGGTCCTACTGGGATTGGGCCGACATGGCCGGTCCGAACCGGGCCGGGTTCTTCCCCTACACGCCGGCGACCAACCTGCTCTACGGCCTGGTCGAGGCCATCGACATGCTGCACGAGGAAGGGCTGGACGCCGTCTTCGCCCGTCACGACCGCCATGCCGAGGCGACGCGCCGGGCCGTGACCGGCTGGGGGCTGGAAGTGCTGGCGCTCAACCCCGCGGAATATTCCAGCTCGCTGACCGCGGTGCTGCTTCCGGACGGCCATGACGCCGACCGGCTGCGCCGCATCATCCTCGACCGCTTCGACATGTCGCTGGGCGCCGGGCTCGGCAAGCTGGCCGGCCGGGTGTTCCGCATCGGCCATCTCGGCGACTTCAACGATCTGACGCTGGCCGGCACGCTGAGCGGGGTGGAGATGGGGCTGGAACTCGCCGGCATCCCCCACCGCAAGGGTGGCGCCCGCGCGGCGATGGATGCCCTGCAGGCCCGAGCCGCCGCGCAGGCGGAAAGGACGGCCGCCACCGTCGCCTGACATCGCAACGAGACACCAAACAAAATGGGAGGGACAGTCATGGGCTACACCAAGGCGCTGATCGCGTCGGTCCTGTTCGCCGGTTCGCTGATGGCGGGCGCGGCGCAGGCGCAGGCGCAGACCGAGATCAAGCTTGGCCATGTCGGAGAGCCGGGATCGCTGTTCGACCGCTCCAGCCAGGAATTCGCCCGCATCGCCAACGAGAAGCTGGGCGGGAAGGGCAAGGTGGTGGTCTTCGGCTCCAGCCAGCTCGGCGGCGATTCGGAGATGCTGAAGAAGCTGAAGCTCGGCACCATCGACCTGTCCCTGCCCTCCACCGTCATGTCGTCGGAGGTGCCGGTCTTTGGCTTGTTCGAACTGCCCTATCTGGTCAAGGACCGCGACCACATGGTCCGCATCCGCGACGAGATCGTGACGCCGACCCTGGTGCCGGCGGCGGAAAAGGACGGCTACCACATCCTCGGCGTGTGGGAGAACGGCTTCCGCCAGATCACCAACAGCAAGCGCCCGATCACCAAGCCGGAGGATCTCCAGGGCATCAAGCTGCGCGTGCCCAAGGGGGTGTGGCGGGTCAAGATGTTCAAGGCATATGGCGCCGACCCCAGCCCCCTCGCCTTCTCCGAGATCTTCGTGGCGCTCCAGACCGGGGTGATGGACGGCCAGGAAAACCCGCTCGCCCAGATCTACCCGGCCCGCTTCTACGAGGTGCAGAAGTACCTGTCGATGAGCGACCACGTCTACACCCCGGCCTATCTGACCGCCGGCCGCAGCTGGAAGAAATTCTCGCCCGAAATCCAGAAGGCGCTGACCGAGGCCGCGCAGGAAGTCCAGCCGACCGTCTACAAGATCGCCGCCGAAATGGATGAGGATCTGCTGAAGAAGCTGAAGGAGGCCGGGATGGAGGTCAATCAGGTGGACAAGGCCGCCTTCGTCAAGGCCAGCGTCGGCATCTACAAGAGCTTCGAGGACGAGGTTCCGCAGGGCGGCGAGCTGATCAAGAAGACGCAGGCGCTGGCCAGCAAGTCCTAGGGCCGGTCCGCCGCGGGGGCGGCCGTCGGCGGCCGCCGCCCAAGCCCGTTGCCCAAGCTCGCCCCCCTTTCAGCCACCCCTTCGGAGGGAAACCGTCGTGATGCTCGACCGTCTGCGCACCGGCTTCGAGTGGGTGCTCGAAACCATCGTCATCCTGCTCGTCTCCGCCCTGACCCTGCTCATCATCGCCGGCTTCGTCTGCCGCTATTTCGGAAGCTCGCTGACCTGGTACGACGAAGTGGCGTCGATCGGGCTGGCGTGGCTGACCTATTACGGCTCGGCGCTGGCCGCGCTGAAGGGCGCGCACATCGGCTTCCCCGGTCTGGTCAACGCGATGCCGCCGTCCTTCCGCCTGCTGGCGACTCTGTTCGCCGAGGCCAGCGTCTTCCTGTTCTTCGGCGTCCTCGCCTGGACCGGCTGGGAGGTGCTGATGGTGCTGGAAGGCGACACGCTGGTCAGTCTGCCGTCGGTGCCGCTGCAACTGACCCAGTCGGTCATCCCGGTGGGCGCCGTGCTGTTCATGATCGCGGAAGCGCTGCGCCTGCCCAGGGTGCTGGCCGACGCCTGCGGCCACGGCTTCGTCGACCACGAGCTGGAAGACGCGCTGGGTGCCGATCTGGCGCGGCCCGAGCCGCCGCGATCCGCCACCGGTGCCGCCACCCCGATCGCCCGCGCCACCGCCTATCCGGAAGGACCGCGCCCATGACCATCGGCTTCATGCTCAGCGGGCTGTTCGCCCTGGTTCTGCTCAACGTGCCGGTCGCCATCGCGCTTGGCCTCGTCGCCATGGCCGCCATCGTGGCGATCCAGGGGTCGGACAATCTGGTCAACGCGGCGCTGGTGATGTTCGACGGCGCCACCAACTTCCCGCTGCTGGCGATCCCGCTGTTCATCCTGGCCGGCGCCATCATGAACGCATCGAGCATTTCGCGCCGGCTGGTCGCTTTCGCCTCCGCCCTGTTCGGCTTCGTCCGCGGCGGACTGGCGATGGTGGTCATCGGCTCGTCGATGTTCTTCGCCGAGATCTCCGGCTCGGCGGTGGCCGGGGTGGCGGCGCTCGGCACCATCCTGATCCCGGCGATGAAGACGCGCGGCTATTCCAGGGAGTTCTCGGCCGCCATCTGCTCGTCGGCGTCGAGCCTTGCCATCATCATCCCGCCGTCGATCCCGATGATCCTCTACGCGGTGATGGCCGAAACGTCGGTGGTCAAGATGTTCGTCGCCGGCATCATCCCCGGCGTGCTCGGCGCGATCGGGCTGGCGGTCGCCGCCTACATCCAGGCGGTGCGCTATGATTTCCCGGTGGAGGAGCAATTCCGCATCTCCCGCCTGCGCGAAACGGCGCGGGAGGCCGCCTGGGCCTTCCTGCTGCCGGTCATCATCCTGGGCGGCATCTTCGGCGGCTTCGTCACCGCGACGGAGGGCGCCGGGCTGGCGGTGGCGGCGGCGCTGTTCATCAGCATCGTGATCTACCGCGAACTCGACCTGCGCGAGCTGCGCAAGGCCTGCCTGGACGGCGGGGTGCAGACCGCCGTGGTGATGCTGCTGGTCGCGGCGTCGGCGCTGATCGGCACCTTTCTGACCGAGGCGCAGCTGCCCCAGGCGCTGGCCCGCAGCATCAGCGAGATCACCACCAACAAATACGCCGTGCTGGCGCTGCTGAACGTCGCCTTCCTGATCCTGGGCATGTTCCTGCATTCGGCGGCGGCAATCATCCTGGTGGTGCCGATCGTCATGCCGCTGATCCACGCGGTCGGCATCGACCCGGTGCATTTCGGACTGGTGGTGACGCTGAACCTCGCCATCGGGCAGCAGACCCCGCCGGTGGCCAGCGTGCTGATCGCTGCCTGCTCCATCGCCCGCACCGACATCTGGGAAACCACCAAGGTCAACCTGCCCTTCATCGGCGTCCTGCTGCTGGTGCTGGCGATCTGCACCTATGTGCCCGCCCTCTCGCTGGGGCTGGTCGACCTGTTCTACTGAAACACTCCAACGCCGAGGACGATTGAGCGATGGCCGATACGGAACAACGGCGCACGGGCGGACCACTCGCCGGCATCAAGGTGGTGGAACTGGCCCACATCATGGCCGGCCCGGTCTGCGGCCTGATGCTGGCCGACATGGGCGCCGACGTGGTGAAGGTGGAGAAGATCCCCGGCGGCGACGACAGCCGCCGCATGGTGCCGCCGACCATCAACGACGAATCCGCCGCCTACATGGCGATGAACCGCAACAAGCGCGGCATCGCGCTGGATCTGAAGACCGACGACGGCAAGCAGGTGCTGCGCCGCCTCATCGCCGGCGCCGACGTGGTGATCGAAAACTACCGCCGCGGCACCATGGAGAAGCTGGGCTTCGGCTATGAGGCGATGCGCGCCATCAACCCAGGCATCGTCTTCTGCGAGATCTCCGGCTTCGGGCGCAGCGGGCCGCTGGCCGACCACGGCGGCTTCGACCTGATCGCCCAGGGCATGAGCGGCCTGATGAGCATCACCGGCGAAGGCCCCGGCCGGCCGCCGGTGAAGGTCGGCGCCCCGGTGACCGACATCACCGCCGGGCTGCTCGGCGCCATGGGCGTCATGGCGGCGCTGGTCGAACGCCAGCGCACCGGCGAGGGGCAGCGGGTCGACACCTCGCTGTTCGAGGCGGGGATCATCCACACCTACTGGCAGTCGGCGATCCGCTTCGCCACCGGGGTCAGCCCCGGTCCGATGGGCTCGGCCCACCCGCTGAACGGCCCCTACCAGGCCTTCCCCACCGCCGACGGCTGGATCACCGTCGGCGCCGCCAACCAGACCAACTGGCTGCGCCTGACCGAGGCGCTGGACGCGCGTTCCCTGCAGGATGATCCGCGCTTCGCCGACAACCCCGGCCGCATGCGTCATCTGGCGGAGCTGGACGAGCTGCTGTCCGCCATCCTGCGGCGACGCACCACGGCCGAGTGGCTGGCGGTTCTGGAGGCGGCCGGCGTCCCGGCCGGACCGGTGCTGAGCATCGCCGACATGCACGAACACCCGCACACGCTGGCCCGCGACATGGTGGTGGAGGTCGAGCACAGCCGGGCCGGGCCGGTGAAGACGCTCGGCCTGCCGATCAAATTCTCCCGCACCCCCGGCGGCGTGCGCGGCCCGGCCCCGGCCTTCGGTGAGCACAGCCGGGCGGTGCTGGCCGAACTCGGTTACGACCAGGACGCCGTCGAGGCGATGGAACGCGCGCGGGTGGTGGCATGACCGGAACCGATGGACCGATGACGGACGAACTGCTCTACGAGGTGCGCGACGGCATCGCCCGCGTCACCTTCAACCGGCCCCAGGCGCGCAACGCCCTGACCTTCGCCATGTACGACCGGCTGGCGTCGGTCTGCGCCGAGGTCGACGACACGCCGGATATCCGCGCGATGCTGCTGACCGGTGCCGGCGACAAGGCCTTCGCCGCCGGCACCGACATCTCCCAGTTCAGGAGCTTCACGACGGCGGAGGACGCCCTGGCCTACGAAGCGCGGATCGACCGCGTGCTGGGAGCCCTGGAGCGCTGCCGGGTGCCGACCATCGCTGCGGTCGCCGGGGCCTGTACCGGCGGCGGGGCCGGCATCGCCGCCGCCTGCGACCTGCGGATCGGCGCCGCCAGCGCGAAATTCGGCTTTCCCATCGCGCGCACCCTGGGCAACTGCCTGTCGATGGGCAATTACGCCCGGCTGTCGGCGCTGATCGGTCCCGCCCGCGTCACGGAGATGATCTTCACCGCCCGCCTGATCGAGGCCGACGAGGCGAAGGCCATCGGTTTGGTGTCGGAGGTTCTCCCCGACGCGGCGGCGCTGGCGGAGCGCGCCGAAACGCTCGCCCGCACCGTTGCGTCCCACGCGCCTCTGACCCTGCGGGCGACCAAGGAGGCGTTGCGCCGGCTCCGGCAGGGCGGCGATCCGGGGACCGGAGAGGATCTGATCGTGATGTGCTACACGAGCGCGGATTTTCGTGAAGGGATGGACGCCTTCCTGAACAAGCGCCCGCCACGCTGGCGGGGCGAATAGCCCCTCTCAGGAAGCGGGGCTTCGGAGAGTCGCGGTGCGGTTCACTCAGCGTCGGATCATTGGCTTGAGCCAGGGAGAGATGGCGAACACGTCGGTGAAATATCCCTGCTTGATGACTGCGCAACCCGCCTTGTGGATGTTGGCGGGCAGCGAGCCCAGTTCCCCCTTCCGGGTCACCACATGGATCGAGCGGCGGAACCCGGGGGTCGGCAACGGCAGCACGCGCATATGGTTCAGGTGCTGACGGCTTTTCACCAACGCGGTCGGCGGGAGCAGGCTCCATCCCATCTCTTCCGCCACCATCGCCATCACGGTGTCGGTCGCGTCGAAGGCGAAGCTGCGCGGCACCTCCATGCCCAAGCGCCGCAGATGCTGATCCACCAACCGGCCGAGCGCGCTGTCCGTCGTGCTGCGGATCAGCGGCAGGGTCCGGGACAGTGCTCGGAGAGCGACTTCATCGACGACCTCGGGGCAACTGCGCGGCAGCAGCAGCACGAACGGCTCGGTGAGCAGGCACAGACTGTCCACTTGGTCCATGTCGTCGAAGCTGTCATTGGTGAACAGCACATCCAGGCGGCGGGCGAGGAACTGTTCGCGCAGTTGCCCGCACAAACCGGACGCGATGCTGAAGGATGGAACATTGTCGCGCAGCCGCTGAAGCAGCCGGGGAATAAAGGGTGCCGCCAGCGTGTCGATGCAGCCGATGCGCAGTTCCGGCATGAAGGGCGCATCCGTTCCGCCGATGGCAGCCGGCAATTGCCGCGCATCGGTCAGGATGCGGTTGCTCCAATGCCAAAGCCGCTGCCCGGCGGCGGTCAGCGCCATGGGCCTGATGCTGCGGTCGAGCAACTGGGTGGCGAAGGCGTTTTCCAGTTGGCGCACGACATGCGACACGGCCGATTGTGTCAGCCCCAGCCGCCCGGCGGCGCGGGTCATACTTCCCAACTCGGCGACGGCGACGAACACTTCCAGGGATCCCAGATCGAAGTCGCGGTGATGCATGGGGCTCCCATCTTCGGGTTTGGTGGCGGCTGCACATCGCATACTATCTTATGCCCGATGCTCTCATGAATGCCGCTCATGCCGACCATGAAATAAATTTCTCCGGCTGACGATAATTGTGATTTTCGCGGCAGCCTGGGGGACCTGCTTGCACGTTCCGCCGGAGACCCTGCCATGACGCTGCCCCCTGACGATCTCCCTTCCCCCACCGCCGCCGCCCGGCGGATCGGCGATTGGGTGGCGGGGTTGCAACGAAGCGATGTGCCGGAACCGACCGCTGCCGTCGCGCTGGACTGCATCGTTGACACGCTGGGGGTGGCGCTCGCCGGGACCAGGGAGGCGGCCACCCGACTGGCGGCGGACGACGCGCGAGAAAGCTATGCCGTGGGACCATCGCGGCTGCTGATCGGTGGCCGCCTGTGCGCGGAGGGTGCCGCCTTCGCCAATGTCGCGGCCGCCCATGTGCTGGATTTCGACGACAACAGCTATGCCGGCTTCGTCCACGGTTCCGCCGTCGTGGTGCCGACGGCGCTGGCGATGGTCGAGGCGGCCGGCGGTACGGGGGGCGATCTGCTCACCGCCGTTGTGGCCGGTGCGGAGGCGCAATATGCGTTGGCGGAGGCGGTCGGCAACGGGATCTATCATGCCGGCTGGTGGACCACCGCGCTGTTCGGCACCGTCGGTGCTGCCGCCGCCAGCGCGAAGGCTCTCGGGCTGGACGGCCGGACTGCGGCAGACGCCATTGCCTTTGCGCTGTGCGGGACCGGAGGTTTGCGCGCATGCTTCGGCACGGGTGCGAAGCCGCTGCTTGCCGCACAGGCCGCGGCGAACGGAGTGCAAGCTGCCCGGCTGGCCGCGCGAGGCCTGACTGTGCCCCATGGGGTGGTGGAGGATCCGCGCGGTTTCGCCCGGCTGATGGCGGCCGACCATTTCGATCCGACGGCTCTGGATGCGCTCGGACGGCGCTGGCGCCTGCTGGCCCCCGGCATCGACACCAAGCTCTATCCGGTCTGCCTGTCCGCCCATGCCGCCATCGACGCGGTGCGCGACCTGATGGCGGAAGGGGGACTCACGTCCCGTGACATCCGGGCAATCGACTGCCGGGTTCCGCCGGTTGTGGCCGCCAACCTGACCTATCACCGGCCGATGACAGCGGGGGAAGCCCGCTTCAGCCTGCCTTTCGCGGTGGCCTGCGCGATGCTGCACGGAACGCTGGCGCTGGAGCATCTGGATGAGGCGGCACTGGCCGATCCGGTGCTGCGCCAAGCCATGACCTGTGTCTCGATGACAGTCGATCCCTGGTGGAACGCCGATCCCGACCGCGCCCGCACCGCACCGGAGGGCGCCGAGGTGAGTATCGAGACAATGGAGGGGGAGCGCTTCGTCCGCTTCTGCGCCTCGGCACGCGGCACGGTGGCCCGCCCACTGTCGGCGGCGGAGCATGCCGCCAAATTCCGAACCTGCGCCGCCCGCGCGGTCGGGCTGGACGAAGCGGAACGCCTCCACCGGAAATTGCGCCAACTTGAGGCGGAGTCCGACCTGTCTCGCCTGTTCGACTTCACCCACCATGCCGGCTGTTCATGATGTCGATGAAAATCCGTCATGGTGGGCTGCCGCTCGATCGGCGGCAGCCCGCTTTTTCAACAAGCGGGCCCATCGGACCATTCGCGGAAAACTCAGGAAAACCAGCGGCTTCGTCGAGAGTGCACTGCACAATTTCTATGCGAGGCGGCCGCTTGCCTAAGTTTTAGCCCGATTGTCGCCCGGATTATCGTCCTCCCGCCCCCCTTTCCTCCGGCTGCGGCCTTGTGAGACCGTTTTGATCAAGCAGAAACCAAGGTCCGCCGAAAGGACCGGTAAACAGAGGGGCTTTCATGATGATGCGACGTATGGTGGCGCGGGCCGTGCTCTCGGCCATCCTCCTGTCCGGGACGGCGATGTCGGTCCAGGCCGCGGGTACGCTCAAGGTCTCCGTGGATTCGAACCTGAACACGCTGGATCCCGCCAAAATGAAGGGCGGTCAGGAGTATGTCGCCGCGTATCTGATCTTCAACGGCCTGACCGTCATCGGTCACGACATGACGGTGAAGCCCGATCTGGCCGAACGCTGGGAGCACAGCGACGACCTGAAGACCTGGACCTTCCACCTGCGCAAGGGCGTGAAGTTCCACAACGGCAAAGACCTGGAGGCCGAGGACGTCGTCGCCACCATCGCCCGCATCCAGGACAAGGCGACCGGCTCCACCGCCCGCGTCAATTTCGAGATCGTTGAGTCGATGAAGGCGCTGGACCCCTTGACCGTCCAGTTCCAGTTGAAGAGCCCCTATGCCGGCTTCGCCGAGCTGTTCGGCGAGCGGCAGGCGCGCATCGTGCCGCGCGACGCCGTCGACACACTGGCATCCAAGCCGGTCGGCACCGGTCCGTTCGAGTTCGTCTCCTTCGCCCCCGGCGACCGCATCGTCCTGAAGCGCAACCCCAACTATTTCGAACCCGGCCTGCCGAAGCTGGACGAGGTGGTGGTGCGCATCCTGCCGGAACCGGCGGCCCAGGTGGCGGCGCTGACCACCGGCGAATTGGATCTGGTGTGGAACCTGCCGCTGGAGGCCATCGACAAGATCAAGGCGGACCCGAAGCTGAAGATCGATTCCGTCCCGACCTCGACCTGGGACGGCGTCATCATGAACAATAAGGTGAAGCCGTTCGACGATCCGCGCGTGCGCAAGGCGGTGGCGATGGCGCTCGACAAGCAGGCGATCACCCAGATCGCCCTGTTCGGGCACGGCACGCCGACCCATTCGCCGATCCCGCCAAGCCACCCCTACTACAACAAGGATCTGAAGATCGCGAAGGGCGACCCGGCCGGGGCGAAGAAGCTGCTGGCCGAGGCGGGCTATCCCAACGGGTTTGAGGTCACGCTGCACACGCCGGCCGGCCGCGCCACCCGCGAACGTCTCGGCCTTGCCGTGCGTGAATTGCTGAAGCCGGCGGGGATCACCGTCAATGTTCAGCGCGTGCCTTTCGACGTCTTCCTGAAGGACATCGAAGGCAAGGCCGGCTTCTACATCGACGGATTCTTCAGCCGTCCGACCATCGATACCTCCGTCTATCCCTGGTACCACTCGCGCGGATCGTGGAACACCGCGCTGTGGAACTACTCCAACCCCAAGATGGACACGCTGCTCGACAACGCCCGCCAAGCCAAGAGCGAGGACGAGGCCAAGTCGCTCTACCAGCAGGTCCAGGCGCTGGCGGTGGAGGATTCGCCGGGCGTGATCCCCTACGTCATCAACCACATCAACGGCCTCAGCACCAAGGTGCACGGCTTCCATTCGCACCCGATGATGTTCCTCGACCTGCGCGATGTGTCGGTCGACTGAGGCCGATCGGGAGCCGGCCGCGTCCATGGCGGCCGGTTCCCCCTTCCTCCTTCCGGGGATGCTGCCATGCTTGCCTACACATTGACCCGTCTCGTCTATCTGGCGCTGGTCCTGGCCGTGATGTCGGTCCTGATCTTCCTGGTGACGCAGGCGATGCCCGGCGACGTCGCCTCGATGATCGCCGGCCAGTTCGCCTCCAAGGAGGTGGTGGACGCCATTGCGGTCAAACTTGGCCTCGACCAGCCCTTGATCGTCCAGTACGGGCAATGGGCGGCCGGCATCCTGCGCGGCGACCTCGGCCGCTCGCTGGTGCTCGAACAGCCGATCGCTCCCATCCTGATGGAGGCGCTGGCCCGCTCGCTGGTGCTGGCCGTCGTGGCGCTGGCGGTGGTGGCGGTGGTCGGCATCGGGCTCGGCGTCCTGGCGGCGGTGCAGCGCGGCAAGCTGACCGACCAGCTGGTTTCCGGCATCTCCTACCTCGGCATCGCGGTCCCCGACTTCTTCTGGGCCATCGTGCTGGTGCTGATCTTCGGCAGCTATATGAAGCTGTTGCCGACCGGCGGCTATGCCCCGATCTCCGACGGTTTCCTGCCCTGGGCCTCGCATCTGGTGCTGCCGGTCATCACGCTGGTGCTGATGCTGCTGGCACGCATCGCCCGGCTGACGCGGTCCAGCATGATCGACGTGCTGCAGACCAACTATGTGAAGTTCGCCCGCGCCAAGGGCATGCCGGAATCGGTGGTCATCCTGCGCCATGCGCTGAAGAACGCGCTGCTGCCGACGATCACCGTGCTCGCCATCGACTTCGGCCTGATCCTGGGCGGCGTGGTGGTGATCGAGACGATCTTCTCCTATCCGGGGATGGGCCGGCTTTTGCTGTTCGCCATCCAGCGCCACGACCTGCCGCTGATCCAGGCAACGATCCTCGTGGTCTCCGCCGCCTACTGCCTCGCCAACCTGACCG
The DNA here is from genome assembly GCF_003115935.1 of Azospirillum sp. TSH20. NCBI lineage: Bacteria > Pseudomonadati > Pseudomonadota > Alphaproteobacteria > Rhodospirillales > Azospirillaceae > Azospirillum > Azospirillum sp. TSH20. Next base: position 20,205 of record NZ_LGQU01000085.1, on the reverse strand, counting down.
CCGACCTGCTCTACGCCTATGTGAACCCGAAGATCCGCCACGGCATGAAGGCCGCCTGACATGACCGACGCGTCCCCCGTCCAACTGGCGCCGCGCCGCCGACTGCCTGACCTGCCCGTCTCGCTCATCCTCGGCATTCTTCTGCTTGCCCCTCTGGTGGTGGCCGCCGTCGCCGGCTCCTGGCTTGCCCCCTATCCCTATGACGAAATGAACATCATGAGCCGGCTGCAGCCGCCGGGGGCCGAGTTCTGGTTCGGCACCGACGAATTCGGCCGCGACGTGTTCAGCCGCACCCTGGTCGGCACCGGCAGCTCGCTGGTGATGGGCGTGGCAGCCACAGCGCTGAGTCTGCTGGCCGGCGTGCCGCTTGGGCTGATCGCCGGCTACAAGGGCGGGCGCGTCGGCGAGGCGATCATGCGGGCCATGGACGTGCTGATGTCCTTCCCGCCGATCCTGCTGGGCATCCTGGTGCTGGCCGTCACCCAGCCGGCGCAATGGAAGGCCATCGTCGCCATCGGCATCGTCTATGTGCCGCAGGTGGTCCGCCTGACCCGCGCCATCACGCTGGAGCTGATGCAGGAGGAGTTCATCACCGCCGCCCGCCTGCGCGGGGAGAGCGCCGCCTACATCCTCTTCCATGAAATCCTGCCGAACATCTGGCCGCCACTGGCGGTGGAGGCCAGCCTGCGCGTGGTCTTCGCCATCCTGCTCGGCGCCTCGCTCAGCTTCATCGGCATGGGGGCGCAGCCGCCCTCCTCCGACTGGGGCCTGATGATCAGCGAGGCCCGCCCCTTCGTCGAACAGGCGCCCTGGATCGCGCTGTGCCCCGGCTTCGCGCTGGCCACCGCGGTGATCGGCATCAACCTGCTGGGCGACGGGCTGCGTGCCCTGCTCGACCCGCGCAACACGGGAGCGCACTGAGATGATGACCGCTCCGCAAGCCCGCCCAACCGTCGCCCCGGTGACCGTTCCGGCGTCCGCGCCAGAACCGGCGCCGCTGCTCGAGGTTCGCGGCCTGACCATCAGCTACGGCAACGCCCGCGGCACGCTGCGCGCCGCCAGCGACGTCAGCTTCGCCATCCGTCCCGGCGAGGTGATGGGTCTGGTCGGCGAGTCCGGATCGGGCAAGAGCACCATCGCCATGGCCATCCTCGATCTGCTGGGCGGCGGCGGCCGGGTGGACTCCGGCGAGATCCTGTTCGACGGGACCGATCTGCGCCGATTGTCCGCACCCGAACGCCGGGCGCTGTGCGGGGACAAGATCGCCGCCGTCTTCCAGGATCCCTTCACCTCGCTGAACCCGGCGCTGACCGTCGGCCGCCAGATCGCCGAACCGCTGATCCAGCACAAGGGCTTGTCTCCGCGGCAGGCGGCGGTGCGGGTGCAGGATCTGCTGGCGGAGGTCGGCATCCGCGATCCCCGCCGCGTCGCCGCCGCCTACCCGCACGAGCTGTCGGGCGGCATGCAGCAGCGGGCGCTGATCGCCACCGCGCTCGGCTGCGAGCCCAAGCTGCTGATCCTCGACGAGCCGACCACCGCGCTCGACGTGACGGTGGAGGCCCGCATCATCGATCTGCTGGCAAAGCTGTGCGACAGCCACCAGCTCAGCGCGCTGTTTGTCTCCCACAATCTCGGCATCGTCAACCGCATCTGCCAGACCGTCACCGTCCTCTATGGAGGACTGGTGGTGGAGACGGGACCGACCGGCCGCGTGCTGTCCCGCCCGGCCCATCCCTATGCCAAGGGGCTGGTCGCCGCCCTGCCGCGCATCACCGCCGGCCGGCGCCACCGCCTGCCCTCGATCCCCGGCACGGTCGCCAAGCTGTCCGGGCCGCCCGCCGCCTGCGTCTTCGCCCCGCGCTGCCCCTTCGCCGAGGAGACCTGCCGCAGCCAGCCGCAGGCGATGTACGCGGACGCGGCCGGCGACGGCGTGCGCTGCTGGAAGGCCGATGCCCTGACCGGCACGCCATGGCCGGACGAGGATGCTGCGGCCCGCGCATCCGCCCCGCCAGCACCGGCGCAGCGTTCCGCCCCGCTGGTGGAGGTGGATCATCTGCGCAAGGTCTACGGCGCCAGCCGCTCCATCCTCCCCTGGCTGCGCCGGGCCGGCACCGTGGCGGTGGAGGATGTCTCCTTCACCGTCGGCCGCGGCGAGGTGGTGGGGGTGGTCGGCGAAAGCGGCAGCGGCAAGAGCACCATCGGCCGCGCCCTGCTGGCGCTGACCGAACCCAGCGCCGGCACCGTGCTGTTCGACGGCGCCGACCTGACCCGGCAGGTGAAGCAGGGCGACCAGGATCTGCGCCGGCGCGCCCAGCTGGTCTTCCAGAATTCCGCCGCCTCGCTGAACCCGCGCAAGACGGTGGGGGACGCCATGGACCGGCCGCTGGTGCTGGCCGGCCGGGCGGACGCGGAGGAGCGGCGCAAGACCGTCGCCGGTCTGCTGACCCGCGTTGGGCTGCCGGCCGCCTATGCCGACCGCTACCCGCACGAACTGAGCGGCGGCGAACGCCAGCGCGTCAACATCGCCCGCGCGCTCGCCACCGACCCCGACTTCGTCGTCTGCGACGAGGCGGTGTCGGCGCTCGACGTCTCGGTCCAGGCCAACATCCTGAATCTGCTGGCCGAACTGCGCGACGAGATGGGGCTGTCCTATCTCTTCATCACCCACGACATCGCCGTCGTGTCGCACATCGCCGACCGCGTGCTGGTCGTCTATGGCGGCACCATCTGCGAGGAGGGTCCGACCGGCCGCGTGCTCCGCCCGCCCTACCATCCCTATACCGAGGCGCTGCTGTCCGCGGTGCCACGACTGGCCGAGGATGGTCAGGAGGCGCCACGGATCCTGCTGGAGGACGCGGCCCCCACCCCTGGCGGGCAGGGCTGCGCCTTCGCCGCCCGCTGCCCGCGCAAGCTGGGTGCGGTCTGCGACGAACAGGCTCCACCGGTCCACCGGACGGACGACGGCCACCGCATCGCCTGCCACATCCCGCTGGCGACGCTGGCCGAACGCGCCGCGGTCTTCCCGGAACTGGCCGGCGACACCCCGCTCCGCTGACCGGTCCATTCTGAACGCCTAGTCCACCGGCGCACCCCACCAGGGGCGCCGGGCGCCACCTCCTTGCCTCTTTACCCAACCCCAAACCTAGCCAGGGCTTCCGCCATGACCGTCCACACCCGCATCCGCCAGTTCAACACCAAGAAGACCTATCCCGAGCAGTCGATTGACAACGACCTGTGCCAGACCGTCGTCGCACGCGGCACCATGGTCTTCGTCCGCGGCCAGATCGGCCAGAACCTCGACACCAGCGAAAGCGTCGCCGTCGGCGATGCCGCCGGCCAGACCGAGCAGGCTATGTCCAACATCAAGATGCTGCTGGAGGAGGCCGGTTCGTCGCTGGAGCACATCTGCAAGATCACCGTCTACATCACCGATCCGCGCTACCGCGAGCCGGTCTACCGCACCATCGGCAAGTGGCTGAAGGGCGTCTATCCCGTGTCCACCGGTCTCGTGATCAGCGCGCTCGCCCGCCCGGAATGGGTGGTGGAGGTCGATGCAATCGCGGTGATTCCCGACGCCTGACGCGCCGGCTCCTCCACCAGCTGTCCCGCCAACCGACAAGAAGAACCGCCACCATGAGCACCAGCCTGACCAACCCGCCGCGCCGCGAACTGCAGAGCTTCCTCGACTTTCCGATCTGCACCGACATCGACCAGCTCGACGGCCATATCGGCATCCTCGGCATCCCCTACGGCGATCCCTATTCGATCGACGAGGTGACCAACGACCAGACCAATGCCCCGACCTGGGTGCGCCGCTACACCGAGCGGGCGCTGCGCAAGCTGGAACGCTGGGACTTCGACATCGGCGGTCCGCTCCTGGGCGGCAAGGACATCAAGGTGGTGGATTGCGGCGACGTGAAGGCCGATCCCCGCGACCTCGACCTGCATTACCGCAATGCCGAGGCGGTGGTGCGCCGGATGCTGGCCAAGGGCATGCTGCCCATCGTCATCGGCGGCGACCACGGCATCCCGATCCCGGTGCTGCGCGCCTATGACGACCAGGGGCCGATCACCCTGGTCCACATCGACGCCCATCTGGACTGGCGCGACGACGTCAACGGCGCCCGCAACGGCTATTCCAGCCCGATCCGCCGTGCCGCCGAGATGGACCATATCGGCCAGATCTTCCAGATCGGCCTGCGTTCCGCCGGCAGCGCCCGGCCGGAGGAGGTCGAGGCCGCGCTGTCCTACGGCGCGGTGCTGGTCCCCGACGTTGAATTGCAGGACATCGGCATGAAGGCGGTGCTCGATCGCATCCCCGACGGCGGCCGCTACTACCTGACCATCGACGCCGACGGCATGGATCCGACCATCATGCCGGCGGTCAACGGTCCGGCGCCGGGCGGCGTCACCTATCCGCAGATCCGCACCCTGATCCACGGGCTGGTGGCCAAGGGCCGCGTCGTCGGCATGGACATCGTGGAGATCACGCCGAAGAAGGACCTCAACGGCATCACCGCCATCACCGCCGGCCGCATCATCTGCAACCTGATCGGCAAGACCATCCAGGCCGGCTATTTCGACGCCAAGTGACGGCGATAGGGCGAGTATGATTGGGAGGACCCGACGATGACCGCCGCGCGCCGGCTCGACCGGCTTTTCTGCCACCGGGCGCTGCTGGCCGGCGGCTGGGCGTCGGGGGTGCTGCTGCGCTTCGACGCGCAGGGGCTGATCGCCGCCATCGAAACAGGGTTGGACAAGCCGCCTGCCGGGATGGAGCGGGCCGCCGGGCCGGTCATCCCCGGCATGCCCAACCTGCACAGCCATGCCTTCCAGCGGGCAATGGCCGGCCTGACCGAGCGGGCCGGGCCGGCCGAGGACAGCTTCTGGACCTGGCGGGAGGTGATGTACGGCTTTGTCCGCCGCATCGACCCCGACGAGTTCCAGGCGGTGGCGGCGATGGCCTACGCCGAGATGCTGGAGCGGGGCTATACCTCGGTGGCGGAATTCCATTACCTCCACCACGCCCCCGACGGCCGGGCCTATGCCGATCCGGCCGAGATGTCGATGCGCATCCTGGCCGCGGCGGACGCCACCGGCATCGGGCTGACCCATCTGCCGGTGCTCTACGCCCAGGGCGGTTTCGGCGGACAGCCGGCGGGCGAGGGGCAACGGCGTTTCCTCAACTCCCCCGACCGGCTGCTGGACATCGCCGCCGCCTGCCGCGCGGCACCCGGCGACCATCGCATCGGTCTGGCTCTGCATTCCCTGCGCGCCGTATCGCCGGAGGCCGCCGAGGCGGTGCTGGACGGACTGTCGGCGCTCGACCCCACGGCCCCGATCCACATCCATGTCGCCGAGCAGACGGCGGAGGTCGACGCCAGCCTTGCCTGGTCGGGACGGCGGCCGGTGGAATGGCTGCTCGACCGCGGTTGGCCGGGGCCGTCCTGGTGCCTCGTCCACGCCACCCACGTCACGCCGGCTGAGGTGGCGGGCATTGCGGCCTCAGGCGCCGTCGTGGGACTCTGTCCGACGACGGAAGCAGACCTCGGCGATGGGCTGTTCCCGGCGCGCGACTTCCTGGCGCAGGGCGGGCGCTTCGGCATCGGCTCCGACAGCCAGATCATCATCGATGTGGCGGAGGAGCTGCGCCTGCTGGAATTCGGACAGCGGCTGACTGCGCGGCGGCGCAACCTGCTGGCGTCGCATCCGGGCAGCTCGACCGGAGCGGATCTCTACCGGACCGCTGTCGCTGGAGGGGCGCAGGCGCTGGACCGGCCGGAGCCGGCGGGCGGACTCAAGGTTGGACAGCGCGCCGATCTGGTGGTGCTCGATCCGGACGATCCGCGGCTCTACGGCCGCAGCGACGACACACTTCTCGACAGCTATGTCTTTGCCGGCGCCCTAAATCCCGTGCGCGACGTGGTGGCCGGCGGGCGGCTGGTGGTGCGCGACGGCCGGCATGTCGATACCGACGCGATCCGCAACGGCTGGCGCCGCGCCGTCGATCGGCTGCACGCGGCTTGATTGAATTTCCGAACGAACAGGGACGATTCCGATGACGGCAACCATCGACATCCTCGACCGGCTGGTGGCCTTCAACACCGTCAGCCGCGACAGCAACCTCGACCTGATCCACTGGGTGCGGGAGAGGCTGGAAGCCGCCGACGCGGCGACATGGCTGGTGCCGAGCGAGGATGGACGCAAGGCCAACCTGTTCGCGACGCTGGGGCCGGCGGACCGTCCCGGCGTCCTGCTGTCCGGACACAGCGACGTGGTGCCGGTCGAGGGGCAGGCCTGGACCAGCGATCCCTTCCGGCTGACCCGCCGCGACGGCAAGCTGTTCGGCCGGGGCACCGCCGACATGAAGGGCTTCATCGCCGCGGCCCTCGCCTTGTTCGACCGCGCCGCCGGACGGACCCTGTCCCAGCCGCTGCATCTGGCGCTGTCCTATGACGAGGAGGTCGGCTGCCTCGGCGTCCGGCGCCTGATCGAGATGATGGCCGCCCTGCCCGTCCGCCCGCGCTTCTGCATCGTCGGCGAGCCAACCGGCATGCAGGTGGTTACCGCCCATAAGGGCAAGACCGCTCTGCGTGCCGAATGCCACGGCGTCGAATGCCATTCGAGCTTGGCGCCACAGGGCTTGAACGCCATCCATATGGCGAGCGACCTGCTGAGCGGCCTGCGCCGCATCCAGAAACGACTGAGTGACGAAGGCGCCCATGACAACGCCTATGATGTGCCCTGGACCACGATCCATGCCGGGGTCATCCACGGTGGCGAGGCACTGAACATCGTGCCGAACCGCTGCCGCCTCGACTTCGAAATCCGCCATCTGCCGCAGGATCCGGTGGAACCGCTGCTTGACCACGTCCAGGCGGAGGCCGACGCCATCGTCCGGCGCCTGCGTCCCGATTTCCCGTCCGCCGGTCTGACCATCACCGAGCTGTCCAGCTATCCGGCGCTCGACACCGACGGCACTGCCGAGGTGGTGGCCTTCGTCAAATCACTGACCCGCGGCAACAGCACCTGCAAGATCTCCTTCGGAACGGAAGGCGGACTGTTCCAACGGCGGCTGTCGATGCCCACCGTGGTGTGCGGCCCCGGCAGCATCGGCGAAGCCCACAAGCCCGACGAGTTCATCGCCGAGGACCAATTGGCCGCCTGCGACCGCATGCTGGACGCTCTGCTCGTCCAGATGGCCTGACGCCGCTCCGCATCCCTCCCGATCAATGGGGCGCCTGGCTGACGAACTTCACCTGTTCGAATGCCTGGAACCCTTCGGTTCCGCCCTCCAGTCCGATGCCGCTGTCCTTGATGCCGCCGAAGGGTGTTTCCGGATGCGAGACCACCCAGTGGTTCACCACGACATTGCCGCATTCAATGTCCGCCACCAGCCGGTCGGCGAGCGCCAGATCGCGGGTAAAGACGTAGGAGGCCAGCCCGAGCGACAGGCGGTTCGCCAGCGCCACCGCCTCGTCCGCATCCCGGAAGGAGGCAATCAGCGCCAGCGGTCCGAACGGCTCTTCACCGGCGGCCCGGCAGGCGGCGGTGACACCGGTCAGCACCGTCGGCTGATAGTAGAAGCCGGAACCGTCGATGCGGGCACCGCCGGCCGCCACCGTCGCGCCGTTCCGCCGGGCATCCTCCACCAGCGCATCGATCGCCGCCAGCCGGCGGGCATTCTGCACCGGTCCCATCTGCGTTGCGGGATCGAACGGATCGCCCACGCGGATCGCGGATGCGGCCTCGGCGAAAGCGGCGGCGAAGCGGTCATGGATCGCTTCGTGTACATAGAAGCGGGTCGGCGACGTGCAAATCTGCCCGGAACTCCGGAACTTGGCGGCGGCGGCGCTGCGGGCCACCGCCTCGACATCCACGTCGGGAAAAACCAGCACCGGGGCGTGGCCGCCCAGTTCGAACACGCCGCGCTTCATGGTCCGCGTCGCCAGGGCTGCCAGATGCTTGCCAACGGGGATCGAACCGGTGAAGGACACCATACGGATCGCCTCAGCCTCCAACAGCCGCTCGGCCACTGCGCCGGGGTTACCGAACAGCATGTTGGCGACCCCGCCCGGCAATCCGGCCTCGGCCAGCGCGCGGGCGATGAACAGGGCGGCCGCCGGGGTTCCTTCCGACGGCTTGATGACGATGGAGCAGCCCGCTCCCAGCGCGCCGGCGATCTTGCGCGCCGGCGTGATCGCCGGGGCGTTCCAGCCGCTGAAGGCCGCCACCGGCCCGACCGGCTCGCGCAGCGCCATCAGCCGGTGGCCCGGCGTGCGGGGCGGGATGATGCGGCCATAGGACCGGCGGCATTCCTCGGCCGCCCAGTCGAACATGCCGGCCGCCGTCTCGACCTCGCGCGCGGCCTCGAGGATCGGCTTGCCCAGTTCCAGCGCGATCAGCGCAGCGAGTCCACCTGCATCCGCCCGGATCAGATCGGCCGCGCGGCGCAGCAGCGCCGACCGCTCGACGGCACTGGTCCGCCGCCAGACCCGGAAGCCGTCGGCCGCAGCGGCGACCGCCGCATCCACATCGTCGGCGCCGGCATTGGGCAGCAGCCCAAGCGTCGCACCGGTCGCCGGGTTGATCACCGGTTCGCAGGAACGATCCCCGGCCTCGATCCAGCGCCCACCGATCCACAGGCGAAGGTCAGGATAGGTGGTGTTCGTCATCATCGCCTCGATACAGCAAAGTTGATGGACTCAGACGGCGGGAATCATGCCCGGATCGCAGCGCCGGAAACCCGGCTCGCTGAGCTCTGCCAACCGCGCCAGTTCAGCCCTGAGCCACGACGGATCCTGGCGGGTGGCCCAGAACAGCGGCCCACCCTCCCAGGCCGGGAAGCCGTAGCCGTTGACCAGCACGAGGTCGATGTCCGACGCGCGGGCGGCCACGCCTTCGGACAGCAGACAGGCGGCCTCGTTGACCATGGTCAGCAGCACCCGGCCGACGATCTCCTCGTCCGGGATAGCGCGGCGGACGATGCCCTTGGCGCTCGACGCCGCTTCGATCAGCGCAGTAACCTCCGGATCCGTTTCGCCACGCTTGGCACCGGGTGGATAGCGGTAATAGCCGGCGCCGGTCTTGCGGCCAAGCCGTCCGGCCTCGCAAAGCCGGTCAGGAATCTCGACATAGCGGGCTGCCGGGTCCCGCGTCGCCGACTGTTGCCGCCGCATCCGCCAAGCGATGTCCAGTCCCGACAGATCGGCGACCGCGAACGGCCCCATGGCGAAGCCGAAGCGTTCCAGGGCTGCGTCGACCCCCGCAGGCAGGGCGCCTTCTTCGATCAGGAATTCGCATTGGCGGCGGTAGGCGGCATAGATCCGGTTGCCGATGAAGCCGAAGGCGTTGCCTGCGACCACTGGCAGCTTGCCCAGCCGTTTCGCCAGCGCGAGGGCGGTCGCCAGAACGTCGGGCGAGGTCTTCGCCCCGCGGACCACCTCCAGCAGACGCATGACGTTGGCCGGGCTGAAGAAATGCAGCCCGACCACATCCCGCGGCCGGCTGGTCGCCGCCGCGATGGCGTCGAGGTCCAGGTAGGAGGTGTTCGATGCCAGCACGGCGCCCGGCGCCAGCACGGAGTCGAGCCGGCGGAACAGGTCCTGCTTGACCTCCAGATCCTCGAACACGGCTTCGATCACCAGATCGGCAGTGGCGAGCGCCGCGATGTCGATCGTCGGTTCGAGTGCCGCAAGCCGCTTCCCGGCCGCCTCCGCGCTCAGCTTTCCACCATCGACACGGCGCGCGTAGTGGTCGCGCAGCCGGGCCAATCCGGTGTCGAGCGCTCCGGCGCCGTTTTCCAGCAGGGTCACCGGCAGACCGGCATCCAAGGCGGCGATGACGATCCCGGTCCCCATGGTGCCGGAACCGACCACGCCGATCCGCTCCAACCGCCGCGGCGCCACGCCCTCCAGTTCCGCAAGGCGGGCCGCGTCCCGTTCGGCGAAGAACAGGTGGCGGCGGGCAAAGGCCTCCGTCTCCAGGCGCAGCCGTTGGAAAACCGCGCGCTCCTCCGCCAAGGCTTCGTCCCGCGGACGCTCTGCCGCGGCACGGACGGCACGGATCGCCTCGATCACCGGAGGACGCCCACGGCCCGCCCGCAGGGCGGCCACGGCGGCTGCCTCGATAAACTCGGCCGGCTCGGCCGGGACAGGCTTGTCAGCCGCCCGGCATTTGCGTCCCGCAAGGCTCCGCGCATGCGCGACGGCGGCGGTGCACACCGCCTCCACCCCATCGTCGCTCGCCAGCGCGTCGACGAGGCCGAGCGCCAGCGCGTCAGCGGCGGCCAGGCGCCGGCCTTCGCAGATCAACGCGATGGCGGTGGAGAGGCCGACCAGACGCGGCAGGCGCTGGGTGCCGCCGGCACCGGGAATCATGCCCAGCGTCACCTCCGGCAAGCCAACCCGCGTGCCGGGCGCCGCGACGCGGGCGTCGCAGCCCAGCGCCAGCTCGAACCCACCGCCAAGCGCCGCACCGTGCAGGGCGGCGACCACCGGTTTCGCGCAAGCCTCGATGGCGGCGATAACGGCGGGAAGCTGCGGGTCCTCCAGAGGCTGGCCGAACTCGCGCAGATCGGACCCGGCGATGAAGGTCCTGCCGGCGCCGATCAGCACCGCCGCTTCCAGTTCGGGATCCGCCGCGAGCGTCGTGACGGCGTCCAGCAGCCCGCGCCGCACGGCGGTGGATCCGGCGTTGACCGGCGGGTTGTCGATGACGATCACCGCCACCCCGCCGTCGCGCTCCAGCCGGACCGTTCCACCGGCCCGGTCGTCCGGCCTGCCGGTCACTTCGCCACCAGCGGACAGCCGCCCTGATCCATCGGACGGAAGGCCTTGTCGCCGGGCACCGTCTCCAGGACCTTGTAATAGTCCCAAGGGCCTTTCGATTCCGACGGCTTCTTCACCTGCATCAGATACATGTCGCGGATCACCCGGCCGTCAGGGCGGATGGAGCCGTTCTTGGTGTAGAAGTCGTTGATCGGCATCTTGCGCATCTGTTCGGCCACCTTGGTGGCGTCATCGCTGTCGATCGCCTGGATCGCCTTCAGATAATGGGTGACGGCGCCATAGACCGCCGCCTGCAGTCCGCCGGGCGCCCGGCCGTTGAAACGGTCCATGAAGCGCTTGCTCCAGGCCCGCGTCTCATCATTCATGTCCCAATAGAAGCTTTCGGCGAAGGTCAGACCCTGCGCGCTCTCCAGCCCCAGTGCATGGATGTCGGGCAGGTTGACCAGCAGCGCCGCCATCGTCTTGCCGCTGGCGGTGATGCCGAACTCGTTCGCCTGCTTGACCGCGTTGATCATGTCGGCTCCGGCATTCGCCAGCCCGACCACGGTGGCCGATGACGCCTGCGCCTGCAACAGATAGGAGGAGAAGTCCGCGGTGTTGAGCGGCGCCCGCACCGCCCCGACGACGGTACCGCCGTTGGCCTTGACCACACGGGTCGCCTCGCCTTCCAGCGCGTGGCCGAAGCTGTAGTCGGCGGTCAGGAAATACCAGTCCTTCAAGCCGCGCTTGACCAGGGCGGTGGTGGCGACGGTCGGCAGGGCATAGTTGTCGTAGGCCCAATGCACGCCGACAGGCGAGCAGGCTTTGCCGGTCAACTCCGGCGTGCCGGGGCCGGTCGCCAGGAACATGCGGTTCTTGTCGCGGGAAATGCCCTGGACGGAGAGCGCCACGGCGGACGACACCACTTCGGTGATCGCATCGACGCCCTCGACGTCATACCAGCGTCGCGCGATGCCGGATCCAACGTCCGCCTTGTTCTGATGGTCGGCCGAGACGATCTCGATTGCCGCACCATTGACCTTGCCGCCGAAATCCTCGGCCGCCATCTGGGCGGCCAGCACGGCTCCGGCACCGACATTGTCGGAATAGGGGCCGGACATGTCGGTCAGCACGCCGATCTTCACCGTCTTGCCTGAAATCTCGGCGGCCGCACCGCCAGCCAGGCCGATGGTCAGCGCAGCGACAGCCGTGGCGGTCAGCGCCCGCAGACCGGGCACTCGAACAGTGATGGCACGCATGAATGGTCCCTCCCCGGGGTATTGATGGCCGCCGCCCTTGTTGCGGGCGGCGGGCGGTTATTGTCGAAGCGATGGTGGCCGGAACGCTTGCTGTCGGAACGGCACTCAGCGGTGGGCGATCTCGTTCAGCACTGGCAGCAGATGGGCGCTGAAGCCGTCCGGGTCCTCGCTCATCGGGAAATGGCCCAGCCCCGGCATGATCGATACGGTGGCGCCGGGAATGCAGGCGGCGGTTTCCAGCGTGTCGGCCGGAGAACAGGAATAGTCGTATTCCCCGGTCAGCAGATAGAGCGGGCAGCGGCTGGTGTCGATCTCGCTCAGCCGATGACGGATGTCGCCGTCCACCTTGTAGAAATAGAGGTCGCCCTTGAAGATGCCCGGTCCGCCCTGCATGTAGTGCCAGACCGTTTCCCAGCGGTGGGCGTCGGGCGCGTTCGGCCCGACCAGCCCGGCGGCGATGGCGGCGCAGACCTCCCCGCCGTTCACGTCCGGATGATGCAGCCAGGTCGTGTCGTAATAGGGATGGACGTGGGCGGAGGATTGCAGCCCGATGATGGCACGGAACTCCTCGGCATGTTCCATCGCCAGATGCAGCGCGATCCGCCCGCCGATGGAGCAGCCCATCGCCACCGGCCGATCCAGCTCCAGTGCCCGGCAGACCGTCAGGATGATGTCGGTGTAGTCGGCGCTGGTCAGTTGGTAGTCGCCGTCCTGCCAGCCGGCGGGCGGCGAGGACTTGCCGTGCCAGGGCAGATCGAAGGCGATGACGCGGAAATCGCGCGTGATGCGCGGGTCGTTCAGGATCCCGCGGAACTGGCGCCCGTCCGACCCGGCGGTGTGCAGGCAGACCAGCGGGATGCCCTGTCCCGCCTCCTCGAAATAGATTCGATGTTCGCGGCCCTTGTAGTCCAGCCGCATGTAACGTCCGGTGATGGATTCGATCGTCGCATGCATCAGGCGGTTTCCTTCGGGCTGCGCAGGCTGGCCATCACGTCCTTGATGTAGAGGAGGTTGGCCATGAAGGGCTGGAGGTTGCCGGACAGGGTCAGGTCCCCCCGCCGCAGCAGGGCGAACAGGTCGTGGAAGCCCGGCGGCGGCAGCGGCTGCCAGAAGCGCTCCAGCGCATCGGCCGGGCAGGACAGGCCGAAGGTCCAGGACGGCATGACGAACGGCCCCTTGCGAACCTCGGCGATCCGCCCGCGGTCGATGGAGATCAGATAGGCGTCGGCGCCGATGTCCAGCCGCATCACCGCGGTCAGGAAACGGCCGCGATGGACGAGCCGTTCATTGGCGTTCACAAGCTCCGGCAGTGATAGCACATCCGGCCTGGGCATCATCGGTTCCTCCCGGAACGGTTTTCAGTGTCGTCTTCTTGGGCTTGACTGTCCGCGTCCGCCGTTGCCAGCCGGACCAGCGCATCGACCGCCACAGCCCCCTGTCCATCGGCCATCACCATCAGCGGATTGATCTCCGCCTCCAGCACGGTCACGTCGTCCAGCAGGGCAAGGCGGGAGACCGCGACCAGCGCATCGGCGACGGCGCCGAGGTCGCCGGCCGGCCGGCCGCGATAGCCGGCCAGGGCCTGGAGCGCCTTCACCTCGCCGATCATCTCCAGCGCGGTGGCCCGGTCCACCGGCGCCAGCCGCAGGGCGCGGTCGCGGTAGATCTCGGTCAGTACGCCGCCGGCGGCCAGCATCACCACCGGCCCGACCTGGGGATCACGGCGCAGACCGACCAGAACCTCGCCCACACCGCGCGTCATCGGCTGGACCAGGATCTGGCGCACGCTCATTCCCGGACGCGCGGCTTCGACCCGATCACGGATCGCGGCGATGGCGGCGGACAGCGCATCGGCGTCGGCGATGTTCAGCGCCACGCCGCCAACGTCGGTCTTGTGGGCGATGTCCGGATGCAGGACCTTTGCCACCACCGGATAGGCGAAGGGAAGCTCCGGCACCGGCTCGCCGACCGTCAGCACCGTGACCGGCGCGTGAGGAACGCCGACGCGGGCGAACAGACGATAGGCCTCGGCCTCGTCGATGGTCCGCCCGGCACCCGCCTGAACCGGTGGCGACGGCAACGCCAGTTCGGATCGGGGGGTGCGGCGGCCGAACGCGGCGGCGATCACGTCGCCGCAGGATTCCGGCGCGCGGAAACACGGGACCCCGGCGGCATTCAGGCGCAACAGCGCTTCCGGCGCCTCCGGCACGATGAAGGCGGCCAAGGGCTTTTCATGCTCCCGCGCGCTGTCGATCACCGGCGCCACCGCCAGATCAGGCTGGAACCGGGCGGAGGAGCCGACGGTCGCCAGCACCAGATCGAATTCCGGCGCGGTCTGCATCACCCCCAGCGCAGCCTTCATCACGTCGTAACGGGTGCCCGCCAGCGTCAGATCGACCAGCCGCCCCTCTCCGGCCGCGATCCCCACCTCGGCGAGACGACGCACGGTGTCCGGGCTGGGGGCGGCGACCCGCACGCCGCGGATGGCAAGCTGGTCGATGGCCATGGCCGCACCGCCGCCGGTGGTGGTGACCACACCGACGGCGGGTTGCCGCACAGATTTCACCGGCATCCGGTTGAGCAGCGGCATGATCTCCAGCAGCCCGTCGAAGGATTCCACCCGGGCGATCCCGCAGTCGCGCAGGAAGGTGTCGGCGACATCGTCCTCTCCGGCCAGCGCACCGGTGTGGGAGACCGCCAGTTCCGCCGCCTCCGCCGAGCGGCCAAGCTTGTAGGCCGCCACCGGCTTGCCCCGCTCCGCCGCCGCCAAAGCGAAGCGGCGGAGCGCGTCGGCGTTGCGCATCGATTCCAGGAACAGCAGATAACCGCCGATCTTGGGATCGTCTAGCGTCGCCTCGCAGATTTCGCCGACCGACAAATCCACCTCGCCGCCGACCGAAACCAGCCCAGCAAAGCCGACGCCACGCGCCTTGCCCCGCGACAGCATGGCACCGATCAGGCTTCCGCTGTGCGAAGCGACGAACACCCCGCCTTCCGGCAGGTCGGGTTCGGCGAAGGCGGCGTTGGCGGTCAGCACCAGCCGCTCATGCACGTTGACCACGCCAATGCTGGACGGGCCCAGCACACGCACGCCGTAGGACCGCCCGATCTCCGCCAGCCGCCGTTCGCGTTCGATGCCGGCGTCTCCCGCCTCGGAAAAGCCGCCGGCCAGGATGGTCGCGACCGGGACACCCAGACGCCCGCACTCCTCCAGCGCGGCGATGGCCGCATCGGTGCCGGTCAGGATGAAGGCATGGTCCGGCCGTTCCGGCAGAGCCGACAGCGACGCGAAGGCCGGCTCGCCCTGCACGGTGGCGCGGGTGGGATTGACGCTGTAGACCTCGCCGCCATAACCGGCACGGCGCAGGAAACGCAGCGGACGGGCGGCGGTCTTGGCGATGTCGTCCGACACCCCGACCAGAGCCACGGAGCGTGGCCGCAGCAAGGCCTCGGCAAGAGCTGAGCCGCTGCAGCCCTTAAGGGCGGTGCCGCTCACGACCGACTCTCCCGCGGTGGGCGCTGATCGAAGCGACGCTCGAACAGCTCCTCGGCGATGCGGTTCTTCAGAATCTCGATGGAGCCGCCGGCGATCATCCAGCCGCGCGTCCGCTTCACACAATATTCGACCAGCGCCTCCTGGCTGTAACCGGTGCCGCCCATGATCTGCAAGGCTTCATTGGCGACCTCAAAGCCGGCAAGGTTGCAGGCCAGCTTGGCGATCGAGGTTTCATAGGCCGACGGCAGGCCGTTGTCCGCGTTGGTGGCGGCGCGGTAGAGCAGCAGCTGCGCGCCTTCCAGCTTCAGCGCCATGTCGGCGAATTTCCACTGCAGGCCCTGAAACTCGCACAGCGGGCGGCCGAACTGGGTCCGCGTCTCCGCATGATCCTTGGCGAGGTTGAAGGCATGTCGGCCAAGCGCCAGCGCCCGCGAGGCATTGCCGATGCGCTCCACGTTGAAGCCGGCGATCTGCTTCTTGAAACCGCCCGGCCCCAACAAAACGTTGGCCTTGGGAATCCGGCAGTCCTCAAAATAGAGCTGGCACCATTCCTCTCCGCTCATAAAGGCGGAGGGCTGACCGACGGTAAAGCCCGGGGTGCCGCGTTCGATCAGCACCGAACCGATGCCGCCGACCCCGGGGCCAAAACGGACATAGATCAGGAACAGCGTCGCTTCCGGGCTGTGGGTGGAGAAGACCTTCGATCCGTTGATGACGTAATGGTCGCCATCCTCGCGGGCGCTGGTCTTCAGATCGGTGACGGCCGATCCGGCGTCCGGCTCGCTCATGCCCAGCGCCAGCAGCTTGCGTCCGCCGAGCAGGTCACCCAGCCAGCGCTCCTTCTGCTCGGGGCTGGCATATTCGGCAAAGGTGCGGATCGGCCCAAAATTGCCCGCTTGGACGACGTCGGCGCTCTTGGGACAGACCAGCGCCAGCTCCTGGATGGCGATCACCGCGTCCATCAGCGTGCCACCGATTCCGCCGTCCTCCTCGCGGATGGTGATGCCCAGCAGCCCCATCTCCGACAGTTTCGCGGCCACGTCCCACGGAAAGGCCGGGGAGTGGGCGCGCTTCAGCGCGTCGGCAGCCAGCTCGGCGCGGGCAAAGCGGCGCACGGAGTCGGCGAAGGCGCGCTGTTCCTGGTTGAGTTGAAAGTCCATGGCTCCGACGGGGCTATCGATTTGCGTTGCAGACAATCAATCGCATTGACGAACAAGCGGCAAATTCCTAGTTGTTGGGCATACATAACCTTTTGTAATGGAGCCGAGACGGTGCGCCCAATCCCCCCGCTCAACCCGCTCCATGTCTTCGAATGCGCTGCCCGGCATGGCAGCTTCACCAAGGCGGCGGACGAGTTGAGCGTCACCCAACCAGCGGTCAGCCGGCAGGTCGCCTTGCTGGAGGATTACCTGGGGGTGCGGCTGTTCCACCGCGAGGCCCGCGGCCTGACCCTGACCAGCGAGGGCAAGCGGTACGCGGCGCAGATCGCACCGGCCTTCCGCTGCATCGCGGAGGCGACGTCCGAACTGGTGTCCGCCCGTGCCGCCGCTCCCTTGAAGCTGCAGGTCTATGCAACCTTCATGGCGAAATGGCTGATGCGGCGCCTTCCGCAGTTGCAGACCAACCACCCTGATCTGCGGCTGCGCACCCGAACCGCGGTGACGCCGGTCGACTTTGCCCGCGACAACGTCGACGCAGCGATCCAGTTGGGCACCGGCGATTGGCAGGGCATGGACTCGGTTTTCCTGTTTGCCGACGAGATCCTGCCGGTCTGCAGCCCCACCCTGCTCGCCAGCGGCCCGCCGGTGAGAACGCCGGCCGATCTGCAGCGCTACCCGCTGCTGCATTCCCATTACCGGCGGCGGGACTGGTCCGACTGGCTGGAGGCGGCTGGCGTGACGATGGCGGAGACGCAGGAGCCGCTGATGTTTCCCAGTTCGCTGCTGACCTATCAGGCCGCCCTGGACGGGCTGGGCATCGCCATGGGCCAACCCGCCATGCTGGAAACCGAACTGCGCAGTGGCAGTCTGGTCTGTCCGATCGACCAGCCCTTGCGCCGCGATCTCGGCTATTATTTCGTGGTGCCGCCCAACCACCAGGACCGCGCCCGCATCGCCAAGGTGCGCAACTGGCTGCTGGAGCAGGTGGCGATTGGCTGAGGCCTGGCGGCGTACCATTACCGCAGGTTATGCCCCGCCAAGTTTATGTCAGTTGTCTGGTCCATTCCGGCTTCCGATAGTTGAGGCGGCGGCCGGCCGCATTGCCGATGCCGCAAGCCGCCGTCAACTCCCCGCCCAACAACGCGCCCGCTCCGCCCCCGAAGGTTGCGGGCACCGGAAGACCCAGCCCATGACTGAAGCATTTCTGTGCGACGCCGTGCGCACGCCGATCGGGCGTTACGCCGGCGCGCTGGCGCCGGTACGCGCCGATGATCTCGCCGCCATCCCCCTGCGGGCATTGCTCGACCGCAACCCATCCCTCGATCCGTCGGCAATCGACGACGTGATCCTGGGCTGCGCCAACCAGGCGGGAGAGGACAACCGCAACATCGCTCGCATGGCGGTCCTGCTGGCCGGTCTGCCCGAAACGGTTCCCGGCACCACGGTGAACCGCCTGTGCGGATCGGGGCTCGACGCCATCGCGCTCGCGGCGCGCGGCGTGCGCGCGGGCGAACAATCCCTGCTCCTGGCCGGCGGAGCGGAGAGCATGTCGCGCGCGCCCTTCGTGATGGGAAAGGCAGAAGGCGCTTTCTCCCGTGCGATGCGGCTGGAAGACACCACCATGGGCTGGCGCTTCGTCAACCCGCGACTGAAGGCGTCGCACGGCGTTGACACCATGCCGGAAACCGCCGAGACGGTGGCCGAACGGTATGGCATCGCCCGCGACGATCAGGATGCTTTCGCCCTGCGCTCGCAGCAGCGGGCCGCCGCCGCTCAGCGCAGCGGACGCCTTGCACGGGAAATCGTCGCCGTGCCGGTCGCCGGTCGCAGGGGTTCCGTCACCGAGGTGACAGCCGACGAACATCCTCGCCCGGACACCACGCTCGATCAGCTCGCCGCGCTGAAGCCGGTGGTGCGTCCCGGCGGTACTGTGACCGCCGGCAATGCGTCCGGCATCAACGACGGCGCGGCGGCGCTGATCGTCGCCGGAGAGACGGCAGCCAGGCGTCATGGCCTCACGCCGCGTGCCCGCATCGTCGGCGCGGCGGTGGCCGGCGTCGAGCCGCGCGTGATGGGTATGGGACCGGTCCCGGCGGTGCGCCTCCTGCTCGACCGCACCAGCGTGCCGCTCGACCGCATCGACGTGATCGAGTTGAACGAAGCGTTCGCCGCACAGGGCCTTGCCTGCCTTCGGGAGCTTGGACTGGCGGATGACGATCCGCGGGTCAATCCCAATGGCGGTGCCATCGCGCTCGGCCATCCGCTGGGGATGTCCGGTGCGCGGCTGGCCACCACCGCGTTGATCGAACTGGAGCTGCGCGGCGGCCGGTACGCCCTGTGCACCATGTGCATTGGTGTCGGCCAGGGCATCGCACTGCTGCTTGAACGGGTGTAGCAGCGATTGTTTCTTCAGAGCAAAGGGCGCCTCCCGGTGGAGGTCGCCCTTTTTCGTGAACGATTGACGACCGATCACAGCGCCTGCTGCAGCTCCGGCACAGCCTTGAACAGGTCCGCGACGAGGCCGTAGTCGGCGACCTGGAAGATCGGTGCCTCCTCGTCCTTGTTGATGGCGACGATCACCTTGCTGTCCTTCATGCCGGCGAGGTGCTGGATCGCACCCGAGATGCCGACGGCGACGTACAGCTCCGGCGCCACGATCTTGCCGGTCTGGCCGACCTGATAATCGTTCGGCACGAACCCCGCGTCCACGGCGGCCCGGCTGGCGCCCACGGCGGCGCCCAGCTTGTCGGCGATGGCCTCCAGCAGGTGGAAGTTGTCGCCCGACTGCATGCCGCGCCCGCCGGAGATGATAATGCGGGCGGAGGTCAGTTCCGGACGCTCCGACTTCGACAACTCGGCCGAGACGAAGCTCGACAGGGCGGGATCGGCCACGGCGGCGACGCTCTCGACCGGGGCGCTGCCGGTGGCTGCCGCCGCTTCGAAGGCGGTGGTGCGGACGGTGACGACCTTCACCGGATCGGCCGACTGCACGGTGGCGATGGCGTTGCCGGCATAGACCGGCCGCTCGAACGTGTCGGCAGAGACCACGGCGGTGATGTCGGAGATCATCGCCACGTCGAGCAAGGCGGCGACGCGCGGCAGCACGTTCTTGCCGGCTGAAGTGGCGGCGGCGAGCACATGGCTGTAGCCGGGGGCGAGCGACACCAGCAGCGCCGCGACCGGTTCGGCAAGCGCGTGCTCGTAGGCGGCATCGTCGACCAGCAGCACCTTGGCGACGCCGGCCAGCTTGGCGGCCTGCTCGGCGGCCGGGGCGGCGTTGCGGCCGGCGACGAGGAGGTGGATATCGCCGCCGAGCTTGGCGGCGGCGGTCACCGCGTGGGCGGTGGCGGGCTTGAGGGTGGCGTTGTCGTGGTCGGCGAGGATCAGGGTGGGCATGGCGGATTCCTCTGTCGGGCGGGGGGTGGCGAGTGCTGACACTTGCCCCCACCCCGACCCTCCCCCGCTCTCGGCGGACCGAAGGTCCGTCCGACGTGGGGGAGGGGGAAAGTGCTGATGCGGGA